>NZ_JAMFRV010000315.1 GCF_026224925.1 Pseudomonas sp.
CGCGTGCGCTGCTGGAGGACACCCACACGAGCAAGCCTTTACCCTGTTTACGCAATTGCGGCAGCGCGGCGCGATTGACCCGCTGGGTGCTCAGCACGTTGATGTCGTAGAGCTGGGCGAACTGCTCAGGAGAAAAGGCCTCGGCGGGACCAAAGGACATGTGCCCGGCGTTGTGAATGATTACGTCCAGTCGACCACAATCCTCGATGATTTTCGTTACACCGGCCTCGACCGACTCGCTGGAAGCAACGTCGAGTTCGACGCTGCGCAGATCGACCTGATGCTCTTCGGCGTAGCGGGCGACCTCGGCGACTTGCGGCGCATTACGTCCCTGGGTTTCGCGCATGCTGGCGTAGACGGTGTGGCCGGCATCGGCCAGGGCGCGAGCGGTGAGAGCACCAAAACCACTGGATGCACCGGTAATCAGGATGATCGTTTTCATGTGAATAACCTCTGCGAAGGATGGTGTCAGGCACGATGGGGAAGACGTTGTTGCACGGCATGGGACAACCAGCCGGCAAAGGAGCCGAGGCCGGCGGCGCCGCTCAATTCAAAGAAGCTTTCCAGGGACGGTTCCTGGTGCGCGGCGAAGTAGGCGATCAGGCCGAGAAAATAAGCGACGACGTTGTTCATCGTCCGGGTGGCCCGCAGTGACACCACGATCATCGCCATGACAAACACCACGATTGGCAGGGCAAACACTCCGAGAGTGGGCGCCAGGACACCGATGCTCAACGCCGCTCCCATGCCGAAGGCGATGCCCATCAGCACACAACCGAGGTTCACCAGGCCATCGCGCAAGGTCAGCCCGCGGCTGAAGAACGCGACCCAGCCGACGAACATCGCCCAGACCGGCAGGCTCAGCAGCAAGCTGGAACCTGCCGCCAGTGCAGCGGTGGCAGCAGCGACGGCGGTGAACAGCGTGAACATCAGTTTCGATTGCCCGGTGTGGGCTGAGGTGTTGGCTGGGTGGCTCATGATCATCACTCCTTTCAAGGTTGTGTGGAGCGGCTCAAACGAGGCCGCCGTTGACGCGCAGGATTTGCCCATTGACCCAGGCCGAATCAGGTCCAACCAGGAAGGAGACCACGCGGGAAATGTCTTCGGGCTGAGCCAGACGCTCCAGCGGGGCCATCTTGGCGAAGGTCTGGATCTGCTCTTCGCTCTTGCCGTGCAGGAACAGGTCGGTCGCGACCGGACCAGGCGCCACGGCGTTGACGGTGATGTTGCGACCGCGCATTTCTTTGGCGAACACCTGGGTCAGTGATTCCACCGCCGCTTTGCTGGCGATGTACACCGCATAGCCGGGAAGGTTCATGCCTACGGTGCTGCTGGAGAAGTTGATGATCCGCCCGCCAGCGTTCAGGCGCGTCGCGGCTTCACGCAGGGTATTGAAGGTGCCACGAGCGTGGATGTTGAAGTTCTGGTCGAACAGTTCGTCGCTATGTTGCGCCAGCGGCAGCACCTTGAGGATGCCGGCGTTATTCACCAGCACATCGACCTTGCCCAGTTGTGTTTCGGTTTCGTCGAACATCCGACGCACGTCGTCAACGTTAGCGACGTCGGCCTTGATCGCGATGGCTTGGTGACCGGCCTGACGCAATTCAACAACCAGTTTCGAGGCTTCGCTGGCGCTGTTGGCGTAGTTGATGGCGACAGCGAAACCTTCGCTGGCCAGTTGTTTGGCGATGACCGCACCAATGCCGCGGGAGGCGCCGGTTACGATGGCAACTTTCGACGTTTGAGTAGTCATGGAGGTGATTCCTTTGAAGTAATGGGTTGTTTGCTAGGTGTGAAGCTAGATTCACATGTTTACTTCGGGTGATAAATGCACGAGAGTTGGCTTTACTGTTCAATAATCACCAACAATCGAAGGGCAGGAGTTCAACGTGGATCAAGTCAAAGCGATGAAGGTGTTTGTGCGGATCTACGAACGCAGCAGCTTTACGTTGGCGGCGGATGACCTGAACCTGCCACGCGCGACGCTGACCCACACGCTGAATCAGTTCGAAGCCTGGTTGGGCACGCGATTGCTGGAGCGCAGCACGCGTAAGGTGCGTCCGACGCTGGATGGTGAGGCGTACTACCTGCGTTGCGTGCAGTTGCTGGCAGAATTGGAAGAGGCCGAACTGGCGTTCCGCGGCGTGGCGCCGAAGGGACGGTTGCGCGTGGATTTGCATGGCACCCTGGCCAAGCACTTCGTGATCCCGGCGTTGCCGCAATTCATGACCCGTTACCCGGAGATCGAGTTGTCCATCAGCGAGGCCGACCGCCAAGTCGACCTGATCGCCGAAGGCGTCGACTGCGTGCTGCGCGCAGGTACGCTGGGGGACTCGGCGCTGATCGGCAAACGTGTCGCCAACCTGCGCCAGATCACCTGCGCCAGCCCGACCTACCTGCGTAAACACGGCGAGCCGAAAAACCTCGACGACCTGAAGAGCCACCGCGCAGTGAACTACGTCTCACGCACCACCGCCAAACTTTTTCCGTTTGAGTTCATGGTGGATGGCGAGTTGAAGGAAGTGATCATCGATGGTGCCGTTTCGGTGTTCGGCGCGGAAATCTACGCAGCCTCGGCCATCGCCGGACTGGGGCTAATCCAGTGCCCGCACTACCGGATGGAAGCGCAGATCGCCCAAGGGCTGGTAAAGGAAATCCTCACCGACACACCACCACCGTCGATGCCGGTTTCAGTGCTGTATCCGCACAACCGACACATGTCGCCACGGGTTCGGGTGTTTGTGGACTGGTTGGGCGAGATATTCACCAAGGCATTGTGAGGTCCAGCGCGAAGATTGCGAGCAAGCGGTGGCGTTAGACTGAGAGGCTTCCCGGTCTCGCTGTGAAGAAAATTCTTGCAGATTGGCTCAGGCGATCGGAATCACTGGGCCATCTTTTGCTTTTTGAGCGAGGCGATTTTGGCGGACCTGCCCCGGCTGCAACGGGAGGCTCAACGACTGGGGAAGGTCAATATCCAGGACGGCACCAAAGGCGGTCGATCAGGCGCATCCGCTCCGCGTTGGATCGCGGTCACGGATCAAGTTCGCGCGGTCCTCGACAGGTATGAGCAACTGACCGGCTTTCCCGCACCTATAAATGGCGGTCGTGGTCATCGAGCACTCGATCAGCGTGCACGACAGCAGATCAGCCATGAGTTGGGGCATAACCGCATCGATGTGGTGAGTGCCTACCTCGGAGGTCGGCGATGAAGTCCGAGTTCGATATGGTGTTGTTTCTGAGTCCGGTGCTCAAAGGTGCGCATGCCACGCGGCAGCGGCATATCAGGCAGGCAGAAAACATGCAGCGTGCAATTCGACAGCGTTGGAAGTGTCCCTCTCCCTGGGCTTGGAAGGAGAAGCATGTCAGATGGTATTTCGACGGACCTCTGGGGCAGTTCGCCCCCACTACACGTTACTACTACAGTCTAACCGCAGCACTGATTCGCCTTCGGCGTGGATGCCGCTGAGCTGTAGGCATGGTGGTCTAATAAAATTGGATGTTTGTTTAAGCAAAAAGGATCGCCGTAGAGAGGGGATACGGCAGATCTGTGGCGGCGGCCGGGGGCTGGAGCGTCCATTGAGCCCCAATAAGTGAGTAATTCCGCTATTTGCTAGCAGGTTTTTATTTCTGCCTTAGTAAGTAAGGTAAAATCTCGAAATAACCTTAAAAATATATGTTAGATAACTAAAAAGCTGAATATTTAATTTATCGACGAGCGCCCTGATTCTAATATATAAACTCAATTATGGAGGCGGACTTATGTTGATCTTTATGAAATCATTGGTTGTCGGACTGTGCATAGCGGCCCCCGTCGGGCCAATCGGTCTTTTATGTATACAGCGAAGCCTTATGCGAGGTTGGAGGTCAGGTTTCGCAACGGGGTTAGGGGCTGCAACCGCTGACGCAATGTACGGGTTTATAGGCGCCCTCGGGATCACGGCAATCATCACAACACTGATTATCTTTAAACCATGGCTGTGCATTCTGGGAGGACTCTTCCTTACGTACATTGGCTATCAGACGATAAAGTCGAAAGAGTCTACAGTCGCCTTAGCCGGCGAGAGGGCCGGCATGATGAAGGCCTATTCGACTACACTGATTTTGACATTGTCGAACCCAATGACCATTCTATCGTTCATCGCGATATTCGCTTCAATGAGTGATGGTATGGCAGGCGATCAAGGCAGCCAACACTCAGTGTGGCCGATGGTGGCCGGTATATTTTTGGGGTCCGCATTTTGGTGGCTTGGATTAAGCGGCTTTTCCTCCGTATTCAAGACCAGGATATCCAAGTCAAAGCTCAAGCTAATAAACTATTTTTCCGGTTCTACCATAACCGTTCTTGGTGCGTATCAAGTGGTAAC
>NZ_JAMFRV010000316.1 GCF_026224925.1 Pseudomonas sp.
AGCGCCCGACGCACCCAGCCGGTGCTGGTGAAGGTACTGATGGTCGAATCAGGCGCCGCCAACCGAGCCAGTTCGGCGAACAGTTCCGGGGTCCACATTTCTGGATTTTTTGCCGGCGCGAATCCGTCGAGAAACCACGCGTCTATCTGCCCGTCCAGTTGCGGCAGCATATCTAGCACGTCACCGATCAACAGGGTCAGGGTCACCCGCCCGCCGTCGAACACAAAACGCTGAAAACCTTCATGTACTGCAACGTAGTGCGCCAATAGCGGGTCGGCAAACGCTGCCAGTTCGGGCCACAAACTCAAGGCGCGTTGCAGGTCGCTAAACGTCAGTGGAAATTTCTCTACGCTGATGAAATGCAATCGCGCATCGGCCGTCGCGCATTGGGAAAACAACTGCCAGGCGCAGAGGAAATTCAGACCGGTGCCGAAGCCTGTTTCGCCGATCACCAAACGTGCGCCTGATGCCAGCGCAGTGAAACGCTGCTCCAGGTCATTCTGTTTCAGGAACACGTGCCGGGTTTCGTCGAGGCCCGATTGTGTCGCGAAATAGACATCCGAAAACGCCTGCGAATGGGGATTTCCCTGTTCATCCCATTCGATCTGGGCGTGGCGGGTGAGGGTCATGGTGGGCTCGGCAGGTGTCAGAAACGCAACATACTAACGTAATCGTCGAGGCGGCGAGGGCGAGTACGGAACATGGTGGATGAAATTGACCTTGAGTTGACCCATCGCAAGGATTGGCTGTCTTAACCGACACTGATTCATTCGATCCGCTAGTCTTGGACGATCTTGAGAGGGGAATGTGTGCATGTTCGAATCCGCTGAAATCGGTCACGCCATCGACAAAAAAACCTACGACGCCGAAGTGCCCGCACTGCGTGAAGCGTTGCTTGGTGCTCAGTACGAGCTTCAAAAACAGGCGCGTTTTCCGGTCATCGTGTTGATCAATGGGATCGAAGGCGCTGGCAAAGGCGAGACGATCAAACTGCTCAGCGAATGGATGGACCCGAGACTGATCGAGGTGCGTTCGTTCGATCAACAGACGGATGAAGAATTGGCTCATCCACCGGCTTGGCGCTACTGGCGGCAATTGCCTGCCAAGGGCCGCATGGGGATTTTCTTCGGCAATTGGTACAGCCAGATGATTCAGGGTCGGGTCAACGGTGAATTCAAGGATGCCAGGCTCGATCAAGCGATCAATGGCGCCGAACGTTTGGAAAAGATGCTGGTGGACGAAGGCGCGTTGATTTTCAAATTTTGGTTTCACCTGTCTAAAAAGCAGATGAAAGCCCGCCTCAAAGCGCTTGAGGATGACCCGTTGCACAGCTGGCGCATCAGCCCGCTGGACTGGCAGCAATCGAAAACCTACGACAAGTTCGTGCGTTACGGCGAGCGAGTGTTGCGTCGGACGAGTCGTGATTATGCGCCCTGGTATGTCATTGAAGGCGTGGACCCGCATTACCGCAGCCTGACCGCCGGCCGGTTATTGCTTCAGGGTATGCAAGCGGCGTTGGCCAATGGTAAGACCACTGAAGAGTCGGCACCTCCCGAACTACCGGTGCCGATCACCAATGAGCTGAGTTTGCTGACCAGCCTCGACATGACCTTGCACTTGGAAAAGGACGATTACGAGGAGCAGTTGATCACCGAGCAGGCGCGTTTTTCTGGAAACATGCGCGATAAGCGCATGCGCCGGCATTCGCTGGTGGCGGTGTTTGAAGGCAACGATGCTGCCGGCAAAGGCGGTGCGATTCGCCGGGTTGCTGCAGCGTTGGACCCGCGCCAATACGCCATCGTGCCGATTGCCGCGCCGACTGAAGATGAACGTGCACAACCGTATTTGTGGCGTTTTTGGCGGCAGATTCCGGCGCGGGGAAAATTCACTGTATTCGACCGTTCATGGTATGGCCGGGTGTTGGTCGAGAGGGTCGAAGGGTTTTGTAGCCCGTCGGACTGGATGCGCGCTTACAGCGAGATCAATGATTTTGAAGAGCAACTGACCGACGAAGGCATCGTGGTGGTGAAGTTTTGGCTGGCCATTGATGAAAAAACCCAGTTGGAACGCTTCGAAGCGCGGGAGCAAATCCCCTTTAAGCGCTTTAAAATCACCGATGACGACTGGCGTAACCGCAAGAAATGGCCGCAATACCGTTCAGCCGTGAATGACATGGTTGATCGCACCAGCACTGAAATCGCCCTATGGACGCTGGTGGAAGCCAATGACAAACATTGGGCGCGGGTCAAAGTGCTGCGCACGATCAACGAGGCGTTGGAAGCAGCTTTCGCCAAGGACAAGAAATCCAAGTGAGGCGATGATTTTCCATACAGCCAATGAATGATCATCGCGGACCGAATGGCCTGGTCTTATGCTCAAGGGAGATTTCAGCAACCATCCCTGCCCAAAAATAAGAACGGAGATATGCCATGCGTGAAGTGGTGATTGTCGACAGCGTACGGACCGGCTTGGCCAAGTCGTTTCGCGGCAAATTCAACCAGACCCGGCCCGATGACATGGCGGCCCATTGCGTCAACGCGCTGCTTACGCGCAATGGTCTGGACCCTGCGCTGGTGGAGGATTGCATCGTCGGCGCGGGCTCTAACGAGGGCGCGCAGGGCTACAACATCGGTCGCAACGTGGCGGTGCTGTCGCAGTTGGGGATCAACGTTCCCGGCATGACCCTCAACCGTTATTGCTCGTCGGGGCTGCAAGCAATCGCCATCGCGGCTAACCAGATTGCTTCAGGGTGCAGCGATGTCATTGTCGCAGGCGGCGTTGAATCCATCAGCCTGACGATGAAAAGCGTCAACATGGACAACCTGATTAATCCGTTGCTGAAAGCGCAGGTGCCCGGTATTTATTTCCCCATGGGCCAGACCGCTGAAATCGTCGCCCGGCGCTACAACGTCAGCCGCGAGCAGCAGGATCTTTACGCGCTACAGAGCCAGCAACGCACGGCGGCGGCCCAGGCTGCAGGGCTGTTCGATGATGAAATTGCGCCGATGAAAGTGACATATAAGGTCGAGGATAAAGCCACCGGTGCGATTAGCCTGGTGGAAGGCATCGTTGATCGCGACGACTGCAACCGCCCAGATACCACGCTGGAAAGTTTGTCGGGGCTCAAGCCCGTGTTTGCTGAAGACGGATCGGTGACTGCGGGCAATTCGTCGCAGCTGTCCGACGGCGCTTCCATGACGTTGGTGATGAGTTTGGAAAAAGCGCTGGAATTGGGGCTCAAGCCCAAGGCGTTCTTCCGGGGTTTTACCGTGGCTGGCTGCGAGCCAGACGAGATGGGCATTGGGCCGGTGTATTCGGTGCCAAAACTGCTGAAGGCCAAGGGCCTGCAAATCGCCGATATCGACCTGTGGGAACTCAACGAAGCCTTCGCCTCGCAATGCCTGTATGCCCGCGATCAGTTGGGTATCGACAACGACAAGTACAACCTCAGCGGTGGTTCAATCTCCATTGGCCACCCGTTCGGCATGACCGGCTCCCGCCAAGTCGGCCACCTGGTTCGCGAGCTGCAACGGCGCAACCTGCGCTACGGCATCGTCACCATGTGCGTCGGCGGCGGCATGGGCGCTACGGGGTTGTTTGAAGCGTTTAAGTAAAGTGATGCACCTTGGAAACGGTAGGACCGAATTCATTCGGGAAGACAGCGCCTCGGTCTATCTGATAAACCGCGTCGTCTGCTTCCCGAACAAGTTCGGTCCCACCGAATCTCAGCATGCACGCCGGATTTGGGCAATCCATAATGTGGGAGCAGGCTTGCCTGCGAATGCCGCACCGCCTACCGCTCGCGCATCGCCTCGGTATGTGCTTTTAACACCGGCTTGAGCAAGTAATCCATGACGCTTTTCTCTCCGGTGATGATGTCTACGGTGGCAACCATGCCGGGGATGATCAGCAGGGGTTTTGCGTCGCTGCCCAAGTGATTTTTGTCGGTACGAACCTGGATCAAATAGAAACTGTTGCCCTTGTCGTCGGTGATGGTGTCGGCGCCGATCAATTCCAGTTTGGCTTTCAGGCCGCCATAAATGGTGTAGTCATAGGCGCTAAATTTAACCATGGCTGATTGCCCTGGATGTAGAAACGCAACGTCCTGTGGGCGTACTTTGGCTTCGATCAGCAGGTTGTCTTCCAGCGGCACCACTTCCACCATGTCGCTGCCAGGCTGCACCACGCCGCCGATGGTGTTGACCTTCATCACCTTGATAATCCCGTGCACCGGGGACACCACGGTGGTGCGGCTCACCCGGTCGTCGATGGCGATGCTGGTGGCTGTGAGTTTCGACAGGTCAGTGCGCTTCTGGTTGAGGTCCTTCGAGGCATCGGAGCGGAACACAAATTCTGACTCTTGCACTTTGCTTTTGATCTCATTAATCGCCGCCTCAGCCCGAGGAATCGCCAGCGTCGTCGCATCCATCGACCCCCGCGCTTCAACCGCGCTGCGTTTGAGTCGCAGGATCTCTACCGGCGATACAGCACCGGTGCCCACCAACGGCGCTGACATATTCATCTCTTGCTGAAGCAGGCTCAGGCTGTTGCGAAACTGCTCCTGCTTGGAACGAAACTCTGCCAGCTCTTGGGTCTTTTGCAGCAATTGCTGATTCAGCGTGCGTTGTTCG
>NZ_JAMFRV010000317.1 GCF_026224925.1 Pseudomonas sp.
GCCTAACAGGATGGTTTGAGGCGTCAAGTACATAGTGTTTCTCCCTTGATACGGTGCAGTTTAGTGGCTGCCCGCACTCTTTGCTTCCTTGCTGGCTAAAGAGGCAGAAAGAGCCCTTTGCGCCTGACTTCTGCGAAATTGCTGCCAGTGCGCGAGCACGGCTTTTGGGGCCCAGATTTGTGGTTCTGAAGCTTCGAAATTATCGCTGGCCTCACGAGCGGCGACGTACACTTTGGCCTGATTGAACGCTTGTTGCAGGTCATCTGTTTCGACCAGTGCTTTGGCGAAGAGTGCTTCGCCAAAGTACGTAAAGTCTGCTTCCTCCGAACACCCAAACGACACCCGATCCGAGCGAGAGGCAGTGATGACCAGCGTTCTGTCATCTTTGATCGCGGGAATAAAGCCGCCGGAATAGCATGCGGAGATCACCACGATCTTGTCGCGATTCTTCAGCGGCGCCAACACTGCCCCCAATTCGTCGGCAGGCAGGTCAGCCAACTCCAAGCGCGGCTGATCGAGCACCAACTCATGGTCATGGGTGCCGTGGCTGGTCAGGTAGATGAACACCAAATCTTCCGGTCCACTGCGCTGTGCAATGGTCTGCACGGCGCGACTGATGCTTTCGCGGGTCGCCAGCGGTCGATCACCCATATGGTCCCGGTGGTTGACTAGGCTGATTTGCCCATAGGCACCGAAGCGCGTGAACAGCATGTTATTGACGTAATCGGCTTCGCGCATGAACACGCTTTGCTTGCCATCACCGCCTACCACCAGACTGTAAAGCTCCATGGCCGGCGTCGATGCTGGTATGGCGGCCAACGCTTTTTCCAGCAATGCGCCTTGAGCGAGCAAGCCGATTTCTAGCGAGTCCGGTAACAACTTGCCCTGAGCGTCACGCACTCGCTGACCGTTGCTCCACAGGCCGCTTTGCACGACGCCGTCCGGTAGCGTCAGGACGCCTCGGCCATCGTAGGTGTCGGAAACGAACCCGCCGACGTAGACGCTGCCATCGGCCAAACGCAAACGGCCTTCGCCGGCGAAGTGCCAGTTATTGAATTGACCGTCATAGCGGCTGCCATCGGCCCCAATCAACTGCCCTTGGCCGTTGAGTGCGCCGTCTTTGAATTGCCCGATCCACACATCGCCGTCGCTATTTTCGTAGCGGCCTCTGCCCTGCAATTGGTTGTCGTGGAAACCGCCCACGTACTGGTCGCCCTCGGCACTATTGAAACTGCCGTTGCCTTCCAGTTGACCGTTGACGAATTTGCCCGCGAATTGATTGCCGGTGGCATCGCTACGCTGACCTTCGCCGTTGGGCTTGCCATGTGCGAACAGGCCTTGGTATTGGCTGCCGTCATCCAGTTCGAGATGGCCAAGGCCGTCATACTGGTCGGCTTTGAACTCGCCGCGATAGGTCACGCCGGGTTCTTTGAGTGTGCCTTCGCCGTCGCGACGCCCCAACTTGAAGCCGCCGACGTAACTGCCGGCGCTGGTGGTCAGCGTCCCGAACCCGTGAAACAAGCCGTTTTGAAATTGCCCACGGTAGACCTCGCCATTGCTGGCGTGCCATTCGCCATCGCCATGCCACTGACCATTTTGAAACTGACCGACGTACCAACTGCCGTTGGGATAGTCCACCCGGCCTTGGCCCTGCAGCAGGCCGTTGACCACATCGCCCCGATAACGGCCGCCATCGGGCAGGCGTGCGTCGGGCGGCGATAACGGTTCGCCGTCACCGCAAGCAGCGAGTAACAGAATAAGTGCCAGTGGGGCGAATGGAGCGAACGCGCGCATGGTTGATCTCGAAAATAGGATTCCAGGCGTGTGAATACGGTCTTTGAAACGGTCTCGCTCACACAGCCACGGGGAGTATGCCGCAGCTATGTGGTTGCTTTATAGAGGCAACGAAACAGCACGTGAGCACTGTTTCGCGTTTTTAGCGACTTATACGAAGCATAGCGACAGCGGTTCGGCGACGTAGGCGGGTTTTTCCTGACCTTCAATTTCCAATGTAGCAATTGCTTTGATCAACCATTGGCCAGGCTTCTTTTCAGTCACTTCAGCAATGGAAACGTTCAATCGAACCCTAGAATTGACCTTGACCGGCTGAATAAAGCGCACGCTGTCCAGGCCATAATTAACGACCATTTTCAGGCCTTCGGGCACTATAAACAGGTCTTCCATCAGTTTCGGAATCAGCGACAACGACAAGAAGCCATGGGCGATGGTGCTGCCAAATGGTGTTTTAGCGGCTTTCTCCGGGTCGACATGGATGAATTGAAAATCCCCTGTTGCCTCCGCAAACAGATTGATGCGGTCTTGATCGATGGTGAGCCACTCTGAACATCCCAGCGCCTTGCCGGCATAGTTTTTGAGTTCTGCAACGGGAACAATCGGCATGGTTCTCTCCCTTTTTTTTATGAAAATATATTGAGGTTGTTAGTGGGGCCTGCAATTTGCATCGTGTTGAGGGCGTCTTAATGTCCATTGCGCCAAGACCTAAGATCAGCACGGGTCTCGACGGTGGTCAAGGATCTATGTGGTTGGCGAATGCCGATTGATCAGCCATTACCGTGGCATGCCTATAATGGCGCCGCATATCTGCTGGAGTTTTTTATGTTGCTCAGAGGCCTGACATGGCTGGTGGTGTTTCAACTGGTCGGCACTTGGCTTAATCACCTGTTTTTGCCGATTCTGCCCGGGCCGATTATTGGGTTGGTCTTGCTGATGATTTTTCTCATGATGCGTGGTCAAGTCGATGAGCCACTGAGTCTTGCCGCCAGTAGTTTGCTGCGTTATTTGCCGTTGTTGCTGGTGCCGCCAGCGGTAGGGGTAATGGTCTACGCCGCGGATATCGCCAAAGATTTTTGGGCAATCATTGGGGCTCTGGTGCTGTCATTGTTGCTGTCCATTGCCTTCGCCGGTTGGCTGATGCAGAAACTCATTCAGCGCCAGTCGCGACGCCAGCAGGAGCCTTCATGAGTCTGGACTGGAGCGGCGCCTTGGATTCGGTCATCCATCATCCGTTGTTTGGCATCGCCATTACCTTGGGTGTCTACCAACTCATGTTGGTGGTGTATGAAAAAACCCGTTGGATATTCTTGCAGCCAGTATTGATGTCGATGTTGTTGGTGATCTGCATACTGCTCAGTTGTGGCATTAACTACGTCGAGTACCGTAAAAGCACCGAGATTCTCAGCATTCTGTTGGGGCCCGCTACGGTGGCGCTGGCGGTGCCGCTGTATCTGAATCTGCGGCGCATCAAGCAATTATTTTGGCCGACCTTTACTACGCTGATTATGGGTGGCGTGGTGGCGACGTCGCTGGGCGTGACACTGGGCTGGCTGTTTGGCGCAGAGCACATGATCCTGATGACTATGTTGCCGAAATCGGTTACGTCACCTATTGCGATGCTGGTGGCTGAGCAGATAGGCGGTGTCGCGGCGCTCGCAGCCGTGTTCGTGTTGATAACAGGCGTCATTGGTGCGATTTTTGGCCCCGGCCTGCTGTCTATCCTCGGTGTGAATAATCACGCGGCGCGTGGTATGGCGTTGGGATTGACTGCTCACGCCGTTGGCACGTCGGTAGCGCTGCAGGAAAGCGAGGAGTGCGGGGCATTTGCCGCACTGGCCATGAGTTTGATGGGCGTTGCCACGGCAGTATTCCTGCCATTGGCCGTGTCGTTATTCGTTTGAGGAAGGTTTTATGATGCTGCCGTTATTTCCCCTGAATGCCGTGCTGTTCCCCGGTTGCACGCTGGACTTGCAACTGTTCGAAGCGCGTTATCTAGACATGATCGGTCGCTGCATGAAGAAGGGCGAAGGCTTTGGGGTTGTGTGCATTCTTGATGGTGACGAAGTGGCGCAAGCCCCCGATGGCTATGCGCTGGTGGGGTGTGAGGCGCTGGTGCGCGATTTTCAGCAGCAGGAAAACGGCTTGTTGGGTATCCGCGTCGAAGGTGGACGCCGCTTTCGGGTTACCAGCGTCGAGGTGCAGCGTGATCAGCTGATTCTGGCAGAAGTGGAATGGCTGGGTGAGCTGCAAGAGCAGCCATTGCAGGAGCAGGATGCGGACTTGGTGGCATTGCTGGCTGCCCTGGCCGAACACCCGATGGTCGCTGCGCTGAACATGGGTGTCACCGCCAGCGGGCAGCAATCGTTGGCGAATCAGTTGGCCTATCTGTTGCCATTCACCGAAGAAGATAAGGTCGAGTTGTTAGAACTCAGCGACGCCCAGCAACGACTGAACGCGATTCAGGACTTACTCGATGAAATGCAGGGCGATCTGCAGGTTTAGTTCGCCCGCGTGTCATCAATACTGGTAGCGCGAAATGGCGTTGGCCAATGCGTGTAGCGCGAAGAAACCATACAAGGCGACCAGCGAAGGCAGAATGATCCACCACACTTTGGTCGGCATCGCCTGCAACGGTTCCTTGTGCTGAATCACTGTAAGGCTGGCCGCGCACAGACAAAACGCGAGCATGGCGCCCGCCAATACGTCTGTCGGCCAATGCACTCCCAGATAAACCCGCGACATCGCGATCAGCAGCGCCGGAATGCTGCCCACCAATAACCACGTCAGGCGAAAACTCAGCGGTTGGCCACGCCCGGCCAATATCGCCAGCGTCATGAATATCGCGAACGACCCTGAGCTATGGCCGCTGGGCATGCTGTAGCTGGTGATTGGGTCCAGCAGCACTTCTGGGCGAGCACGCGCGTCGGTCCATTTGATGAGGGTGTTGAACAGCGCAGAACCGAGGATCGCGCCCACTGCAAAGGCTGCCTGTCGCCATTGACGAAGGGCTAGCAGCAGGCCGATCAGCAAGGTGGCTATGGCCACTTGTGTGCGAAATTCCCCCAGCAGGGTGACCATCACCGCGAGCGGATCGGCGGCAGCGCTGCGATGCTCCTGCACCAGCGTCATCAGCCCTTGATCAAAGTGCGCCAGGTACGGCCAGCCGATAAGGAGGCCCAGCAGCATAATCAGGCTTGACCCGGCAATCAGGTGCGTGGCGTAGCGCTTGCCGCCGACACTGCTGTGAATGCTCAGGCCCAATAGAATGGCGAGCCCGGCACCGACGATTCCAGCCTGTGGCCAGAAACCCTCTGGCAGCGGCAGACGGATCGCCGCGCCCGTTGCCCAGCCTGGCAGCAGGTAAACGATGGACCAACCGGCAGCGGCGAGCAGGCTGACGGCGGCAAAGCGCATAAACGGCATGTCGAACATGCCCGCGACCATGGGCAACATGGGTCGCAGCGGGCCGATAAAACGTCCAACTAACAGGCTGGCGATGCCGTAGCGCTGGAAATACAGCTCGGCATGGCCAATCCATTCCGGGTGATTGCGCAGCCCCGGCAAGCGACGGATATTCTGGTGGAAGCGTCTGCCGAGAAAATACGAAACGAGATCGCCGAGTAATCCGCCTGCAAATCCCAATAGCAGTGTTTGGCCCAGCGACAGCGCACCGCTGCCCGCCAAAACCGCTACGGCGAACATGATCACGGTACCCGGAACGATGAGCCCCAGGATCGCCAGGCATTCAAAGCATGCTACCAAGAAGATCGCAACGCCCAGCCACGATGGATTGGCCGTAAGCCATCCGGTAATGCCGTCGAGCCATGGGCCCATGTTTTAGCTTCCTTGTTCGAGTAAGAAATAGTCCCGGCCTTCCAGCTGGCCACGTCGCAATGGGTTACGCGTGCAGAAACGGGCGTAAGAGGCGTCGACAAAACGATACATAAGGTGCTCGTCCCGGCCTGCGGGAATGCCTAGGCGGGTGGTTTGAATAATTTGTCTGGGTGCAGGTCCGACATCGTCAACGAACAGTTGTTCTGAATCAAAACGCTTGGCGTCCCACATCGGCACTTTCAAGCCCAGCGCTTTGCACAGCAAGGTTTGGCCCGCGCACAAGCGCTCGGGCGTGCGTAATGCGCCTTTGGCGTTGGGATTGTTAATGAGCATCTGCGCCAGACTGTTGCCGTCGGACAGTATATCGACCCACGGATATGCAGACTTGATCAGCACCGCATTGCCCGGCCCGCCTGCGCTGAAGTTCAGCGAGTCGCCGCCGCGGGCGTAATACATATAGATGTGGCCGCCATCGAGAAACAACGCCCTACGCTTTTCGGTATAGCCCAAGGACGAGTGGCTACCTTTTTCTGCTGCGTAATACGCTTCCGTTTCGATGATTCTTGCCGACAACCATAACGAATCTGTCCCGTTTCCCACCCGATGGCGGATCACCTTGCCCAATAGATCCCGAGCGAGCAGTTGCGCATCACGATTGAAAAATGAGTCAGGAAGGAGGTTGGGCGAATAGTCGTGCATCAGCATAGTGGTGAGCGGGCGGCGTATGGGCTGCAGATAATAGCAATAAATGTCTTAATCGAAGCTGAACGAGCGGGCTCCCCCTGTGGGACCGAATTCATTCGGGAATAGATTTAACTCCCGGCATGGTTGCGTCTGACACGACGCCTTCCCGAATCAATTCGGTCCCACAGGGGGTGGCAGGGCTTTGGAATTGAGGTTTTCACCCTTATTCAACAGGTGTTATCGACCATCCGCCTGCCACCGCTGTCGTTACGCGGGCCCGACAGCTATAATCGGCCGCTTTCCTCTACGCCAAGACCTCTGAGACCATGACTGAGTCCGTTCTTGACTACATGACCCGCTTGGGTCGCGCTGCCCGCGAAGCTTCCCGCGTGATCGGCCGTGCCAGCACCGCGCAGAAAAACCGCGCCCTGCATGCGACCGCTGCTGCATTGGATGACGCCCGTGCAGAGCTTGCTGCCGCCAATGAACTGGACCTGGCGTCCGGCCGGACCAACGGCCTGTCGCCTGCCATGCTCGAGCGTTTGGCCCTGACCCCGGCACGTATCGACAGCATGATCGTCGGTCTGCGTCAGGTGACCAATCTGCCTGACCCCATCGGGTCGATTCGCGACATGAGCTTTCGGCCGTCGGGTATTCAAGTGGGCAAGATGCGTGTGCCGTTGGGTGTGGTGGGGATTATTTACGAGTCCCGCCCCAACGTGACCATTGACGCTGCAAGCCTGTGCCTCAAGTCCGGCAACGCTACGATATTGCGCGGCGGCTCAGAAGCCATTCATTCCAACCGAGCCATTGCCGCCTGCATTCAGCGCGGTTTGGCTGCTGCCGATCTACCCGCAGCAGTGGTTCAGGTTGTCGAAGTGACCGACCGTGCAGCGGTTTCAGCATTGATCACCATGCCCGAGTACGTTGACGTTATCGTCCCGCGTGGGGGCAAAGGCCTGATCGAGCGCGTCAGCCGGGAAGCTCGAGTGCCGGTCATCAAGCACCTCGACGGTATTTGCCACATCTATGTCAGTGCCCATGCCGATCTGACCAACGCGCAAAGTATTTGCTTCAACGCCAAAACCTACCGTTATGGCATTTGTGGCGCGATGGAAACCCTGCTGGTAGACGCCGCCGTCGCGGCCGAGTTTCTACCGCCGATGGCTGCAAAATTGCGTGAGAAGGGCGTTGAGTTGCGCGGCTGCGAACGTACCCGTGCGCTGATCGACGCAATTGCGGCGACTGAAGAAGACTGGCACACCGAATACCTAGCGCCGATTTTGTCGATTCTGGTGGTGGAGGGTCTGGATCAGGCCATCGAACACATCAACCATTATGGGTCGCATCATACCGACGCCATCGTCACTGAAAATCAGAGCCAGGCCCGGCGTTTCCTGGCTGAAGTCGACTCAAGTTCGGTGATGGTCAACGCCCCCACCAGCTTCGCCGACGGCTTTGAATACGGATTGGGTGCCGAGATTGGCATTTCTACTGATAAGCTGCACGCCCGCGGCCCGGTCGGCCTTGAAGGTCTGACCTGCGAAAAGTACATCGTGATCGGCGACGGTCACCAGTTACGTGGCCAAGGACCAGCCTGACTTGGCCGAGACTGAAATGTCCGCTGCGGCGAAACATGCTCCTGCCGCTTTGCCAGTCATGCCGCGACGCATTGGCGTGCTGGGTGGCACTTTCGATCCAGTGCACATTGGCCATTTGCGCGGTGCACTGGAAGTCGCCGAGCTGCTTGAACTCGATGAGTTACGCCTGACACCCAGTGCCAGGCCGCCTCATCGTGATGCGCCGAGCGTGAGCGCGCAGGACCGTCTGGCGATGGTCCAATGCGCGGTTGCCGGCGTATCACCTTTGACGGTGGATGACCGTGAATTAAAGCGGGACAAACCGTCGTACACCATCGACACCCTGGAACTGATGCGGGCCGAGTTGGCCGCAGATGACCAGTTATTCCTGTTATTGGGTTGGGACGCCTTTTGCGGCCTGCCGACCTGGCATCGTTGGGAAGAACTGCTGGAGCACTGCCATATCGTGGTGCTGCAACGCCCGGACGCCGACAGCGAATCACCTGACGCCATGCGAAACCTGCTGGCGGGGCGCGCGGTCAGCAATCCGAAAGCCCTTAAAGGGCCGGGCGGACACATTACATTCGTCTGGCAGACGCCGTTATCGGTGTCTGCCACCCAGATCCGCCAACTGCTGGCCAGCGGGAAGTCGGTACGTTTTCTGGTGCCAGACGCGGTACTGGCCTATATCGACGCGCACGGGCTGTACCATGCGCCGAACACTGAGGGGAGCCCCTGAAACTGCTGTGTTCAACATGCGTTTCGGTGACCCACACATACGAGCTGAATGAGTTTTATATGACAAAGCACACTATGACAAATCACAAGCTGAGTAGCGAAGAAGTAATCAAGATAGCGACGGCTGCCCTGGAAGACGTTAAGGGTACTGACATCCTCGCCATTGATGTTCGCGACAAAACCAGCATTGCCGATTACATGCTGATCGCCACCGGTACCTCGAACCGCCAACTGAACGCACTGGTCGACAGCGTGCGCGACAAGTGCAAGGCAGCCGGCGTCAAATCGTTGAGCGAAGAAGGCAAGGGCGACAGCGACTGGGTGCTGTTGGATCTCGGTGATGTGATCGTTCACGTTATGACCGCCGCCGCTCGTCAGTTCTATGACCTGGAGCGTCTGTGGCACGGTGCTGAGCAAAGCCGCGCGCTGCACTCCACCCATGAAGGCAATCCGTTCGACCCGACGACTTTCCTCGACAAAGAATAAGGGATCATCGTGCGTCTGCGTTTGATCGCTGTCGGTTCGCGCATGCCCAAGTGGGTGGAAGAAGGTTGGCATGAATATGCCAAGCGGATGCCCTCTGAGCTTGCGCTTGAACTGGTGGAAATTCCGCTCAATACCCGTGGCAAGAACGCTGATGTGGCGCGCTTTATTCGTCAGGAAGGCGAAGCCATGTTGGCGAAAGTGCAGCCGGGCGAGCGGATCGTCACGCTTGAAGTGCATGGCAAACCGTGGAGTACCGAACAGTTGGCGGTCGAACTCGATCGCTGGCGTCTGGATGCTCGCACCGTGAATTTGATGGTCGGCGGTCCTGAGGGGCTGGCGCCGGAAGTCTGTGCGCGTAGCGAACAACGCTGGTCGTTGTCACCGTTGACGTTGCCTCACCCGCTGGTGCGTATCCTTATTGGTGAGCAGATGTACCGCGCCTGGACAGTTCTGTCCGGGCACCCTTATCACAAATAGCCTGCGCGCCTTAAATGTCTCAGCCGATCCGCCTAAAAGACCACGAGAAAGACGCACGCATGGTGCGCGGACGGGTCGTGGTCGGTGCTGTGGTTGTGGTGGTGCTGATTTGCGTATTGATTGCTCGGTTGTATTTCCTGCAAGTCATTCAATATGACCTGCACTCGACATTGTCGGAAAACAACCGGGTACACGTTCAGCCGATTCCGCCGAACCGAGGCTTGATCTTCGACCGCAACGGCGTGGTGGTTGCTGACAACCGCCCCAGCTTCAGTTTGAGTATGACCCGCGAGCGTTCAGGCGACTCGGCGAAAGTGCTTGATGCCATCGTGGAAATCCTTGCGCTGACGCCGGACGACCGATTGCTCTTTGAAAAACGCATGAAGCAAGGGCGTCGACCTTTTGAGTCAGTGCCAATTTTGTTCGAGCTGACTGAAGAGCAAATAGCCCGTATTGCGGTCAACCAATTCCGCTTGCCTGGGGTTGAGGTGGTTGCGCAGTTGGTCCGTCATTATCCCCAAGGCGAGCATTTCGCCCATTCCGTGGGGTACATGGGTCGGATCAACGAGAAAGAGCAAAAGGTGCTGGACCCGGTCAACTACAGCGGAACCCACCATATTGGCAAAACCGGGATCGAGCGCTTCTACGAGGCTGACCTTCACGGCGAAGTGGGCTACGAAGAAGTCGAAACCAACGCCCGTGGTCGTGTCATGCGTGTGCTTAACCGGACCAATCCAGTGCCGGGCAAAGACATTGTCCTGAGTCTCGATATTCAGCTGCAACAAGCCGCCGAGGCTGCATTGGGAGGGCGTCGTGGGGCGGTGGTCGCATTGGACCCGGCAACCGGCGAAGTACTGGCGATGGTCAGTCAGCCGAGCTTTGATCCGAATCCGTTCGTTACCGGCATCAGTTTCAAAGCCTACGCAGAGCTTCGGGATTCGGTTGACCGCCCCTTGTTCAACCGTATCTTGCGCGGCTTGTACCCGCCGGGGTCGACGATCAAACCTGCGGTGGCCATTGCTGGCCTGGACAGTGGTGTGGTGACGGCGTCCAGTCGTGTGTTCGATCCGGGCTTCTATCAACTGCCCAATTACGATCACAAGTACCGAAACTGGAACCGCACGGGTGACGGCTGGGTCGACCTCGACACGGCGATCATGCGGTCCAACGACACGTACTTCTACGATTTGGCACACAAAATCGGTATTGATCGGCTTTCGTCGTACTTGAACAAGTTCGGGATCGGGCAAAAAGTTTCACTGGATATGTTCGAAGAGTCGCCGGGCCTGATGCCGTCGCGCGACTGGAAGCGTGCCACTCGACGCCAGGCCTGGTTCCCGGGCGAAACGTTGATCCTCGGCATCGGCCAAGGCTATATGCAGGCGACCCCGTTGCAGCTGGCCCAAGCGACTGCGCTGGTGGCCAACAAGGGCGTGTGGAATCGACCGCACCTGGCGAAAACCGTCGCCGGTAGGGCGCCTGTGGATGAAGACCCGATGCCCAATATCGTCCTGCGAGATGCGTCGGACTGGGCCAAGGTCAATCACGGTATGCAGCAAGTCATGCACGGCGCACGCGGTACTGCACGCAAGGCCGCGGTGGGTTCGCAATACCGGATTGCCGGTAAAAGCGGTACGGCGCAAGTGGTTGCGATCAAGCAGGGCGAAAAATATGACCGGACCAAGGTTCAGGAACGCCACCGAGACCACGCCTTGTTCGTAGGTTTCGCCCCGGCGGACAACCCCAAAATAGTGGTAGCAGTGATGGTCGAAAACGGTGAGTCCGGCTCCGGTATCGCGGCGCCCGTTGTCCGCCAGGTAATGGACTCCTGGTTGCTCGGTCCCGACGGTTTGCTCAAGCCTGAGTACGCCAGCAGTTCAAACGCGGAGGCTGCGGCCAGTGAAGAGTAATTTCGACCGTATCCTCTCCAGTGATGATGTGATGCGCCGTCGCGCCACGTTCCTGAATCGTATCCATATCGATGGGCCGCTGTTGATTCTGTTGCTGACCTTGGCGGCCGGTAGTTTGTTTGTGCTGTATTCGGCCAGCGGCAAGAACTGGGACCTGCTGATCAAGCAGGCGACTTCGTTCGGTATCGGGTTGGTGTCGATGGTGGTCATCGCGCAACTCGAGCCACGCTTTATGGCGCGCTGGGTCCCTGTGCTGTATGTGCTGGGGATGTTGCTGTTGGTGGCGGTAGACGTCATGGGCCACAACGCCATGGGCGCGACCCGCTGGATCAATATTCCCGGGGTCATTCGCTTCCAACCCTCGGAATTCATGAAAATCATCATGCCGGCAACCATTGCCTGGTATTTGGCCAAGCGAACCCTGCCGCCGCATCTGAAGCATGTGGCGCTTAGCCTGGGGCTGATTGGTCTTCCGTTTATCCTGATCGTGCGTCAGCCTGACCTGGGCACCTCGTTGCTGATCCTGGCGTCTGGCACCTTCGTGCTGTTCATGGCCGGTCTGCGCTGGCGCTGGATCATCGGTGTGTTTGCTGCCGCGGTGCCGGTGGCTGTCGGTATGTGGTTCTTCTTCATGCACGATTATCAAAAACAACGAATTCTGACCTTCCTTGATCCGGAAAGTGATCCGCTGGGCACGGGCTGGAACATCATTCAGTCCAAGGCGGCGATTGGCTCCGGTGGAGTATTTGGTAAGGGTTGGTTACTGGGCACCCAATCGCATTTGGACTTTTTGCCGGAAAGCCATACCGATTTCATCATTGCGGTATTGGGCGAAGAGTTCGGTCTGGTAGGTATTTGCGCGCTGTTACTGATCTACCTGCTGCTGATTGGTCGGGGGTTGGTGATCACCGCTCAGGCACAGACGCTGTTTGGCAAACTGTTGGCGGGTAGCCTGACGATGACGTTTTTTGTTTATGTTTTCGTCAACATCGGTATGGTCAGTGGCCTGATGCCGGTCGTAGGGGTGCCGTTGCCCTTCATTAGCTACGGAGGAACTTCGTTAGTGACACTGCTGTCAGCGTTTGGGGTTTTGATGTCGATCCATACCCATCGCAAGTGGATCGCACAGGTTTGATTAAGGTGAACAATTCAATGCAAGTAGTGCGTAACTGGGCGGCTCGATATGCTCCGTTGGTCGGCCTGGTGGGCATCCTTGGTTCAGTCTTTGAGGTGAATGCAGGCGATTACGAAGGCTCGCCTCAGGTTGCTGAATTTGTCGGTGAAATGACCCGGGATTATGGTTTTGCGGGCGAGCAATTGATGGCTGTGTTTCGCGACGCTGAGCGTAAGCAGAGCATTCTCGACGCGATATCTCGACCGGCTGAACGGGTAAAACCGTGGAAAGAATACCGCCCGATGTTCATCACTGACGCGCGAATTGCACGGGGTGTGGACTTCTGGCGTCAGCACGAGGCTGTGCTGGCCCGTGCCGAGCGAGAATACGGCGTGCCGGCTCAAGTGATCGTTTCGATCATCGGCGTAGAGACCTTTTTTGGTCGGAACACCGGCAATTACCGCGTGATAGACGCGTTATCGACGCTGAGTTTCGATTATCCGCCGCGCGCCGAGTTCTTTCGCAAAGAGCTGCGAGAGTTCCTTTTGTTGGCGCGTGAAGAACAGGTCGACCCGCTGACGCTCAAGGGCTCTTACGCTGGGGCGATGGGGTTGCCGCAATTTATGCCGAGCAGTTTTCGTGCGTACGCCGTAGATTTCGACGGTGACGGGCACATTAATATCTGGACCAATCCGGACGATGCGATTGGCAGCGTCGCCAGTTATTTCAAGCGCCATGGATGGGTCGCCGGCGAGCCGGTTGTTAGCCTCTCCACGGTGCGTGGTGAGTTGGCAGACAGCGGTTTGAGCCCAGGTATTGAACCAGTAAAGACCGTTGGGGAGTTGCGAGCGTTGGGGTGGTCGAGTCATGATGCGCTGCGCGATGATATGCCGGTGACCGCTTTCCGTCTGGAAGGCGCCAATGGTCCGGAGTATTGGATGGGTTTGAAGAATTTTTACGCAATCACGCGCTACAACCGCAGTGTGATGTACGCAATGGCCGTGCATCAGCTGTCTGAACTGCTGGTCCAAGCACGGGGCGTCAAGTAATGCGGGCAATGCCGATTCGCAAACCACTAAAGTTCATGGCCTTCGCGGTCCTGGCAGTTCTGGTGGCCAGCTGTTCAACCAGTCGATCACCGCAACGCAGTAACGCCGGCGTGAGTTCAGGCCCAGGTCTGGATATTAACCGCGCCCACAAAGACGGCGCGCCATGGTGGGATGTTGACGTCTCGCGCATTCCCGACGCCGTGCCCACTCTGCATTCCGGCCCCTATAAGGCCAACCCGTATACCGTACTGGGCAAAACCTACTTTCCATTGAGCGACTCCAAGCGCTATGTCGCTTCTGGTACGGCTTCCTGGTACGGCACCAAGTTTCACGGGCAAAACACCGCCAATGGCGAAAAGTACGACCTCTACGGCATGAGTGCCGCGCACAAGACACTGCCGTTGCCGAGTTACGTCCGGGTGACCAACCTCGACAACAACCGCAGCGTGATCCTGCGCGTCAATGACCGTGGGCCGTTCTATTCCGATCGCATCATCGATTTGTCTTACGCCGCAGCGAAAAAGCTCGGTTACGCCGAAATCGGTACCGCGCGGGTCAAGGTCGAAGGGATTGATCCGCAGGAGTATTGGGCACAGCGTGGTCGCCCAGCGCCGTTGATGCTGGATGAGCCGCAAGTGGTTGCCCAAGCCGCAGCGCCTGCGTTTACCGCATCCACGGGCACGATCGAACAGTACACACCGCCACCTCAGCAGCACGCTGCAGCAGCGTCGCCGATTCAGATGGATGCAAAAAAAAACGCTTCCGGACCAGCGTCTGGGCTGTATCTCCAGGTGGGCGCCTTCGCCAACCCGGACGCTGCGGAACTCCTGAGGTCGAAACTGAGCGGGATAGTCCAGACGCCAGTCTTCGTCAGCTCGATAGTGCGCAGTCAGCAAACGCTGTATCGGGTCCGGATGGGACCCGTGAACACGCCGGTTGAAGCGCAGCAACTACAAGCCAACGTCCGGTCAGCCAACCTTGGCCAACCGACGGTGGTGGCCTTTGAACAATGATTTAGCCCTGGATATTCAGGTTCGTTACACGGCCGGCTAAACGCAACGTTCGTTTAGCCGGTCAGATCAGCTTTGCCCGTGAGGGCATGTTTGCCCATTAGCAATTTCGAGAGACGGATGAACATCACCACCTTTGCAAAACGCCTGTGCCTGCTTGTCCCCCTGATCATCACCCCTGCCGCCTGGGCGGCAGAACAGATGACGCCCGCCGCGCCGCAGTTGGCCGCCAAAGCCTATGTGCTGATGGATGCTTCCAGCGGTAACATTTTGGTTGAAAACAATGGTGACCAGCGTTTGGCTCCGGCGAGCCTGACCAAACTGATGACGGCCTATATTGCGACCCTGGAAATTCGTCGCGGCCAGATCGGTGAAAACGATCCGGTGACCGTCAGCGAGAATGCCTGGCGCACGGGCGGTTCGCGGATGTTCATCAAAGTGGGCAGCCAGGTCACCGTCAGCGATCTGCTGCACGGCATCATCATTCAGTCGGGTAACGACGCCAGCGTTGCGCTCTCTGAGCACATCGCCGGCAGCGAAGATGCATTCGCCGACATGATGAACAAAACCGCTGGCGACCTGGGCATGGGCAACAGCCACTTCATGAACCCGACTGGTCTGCCAAACCCAGACCACTATTCGTCGGCTCACGACATGGCGTTGCTGGCACGGGCAATCATCACAGTCGATCCGGCTCACTACGCGATCTACTCGCAGAAAGAGTTCTTCTGGAACGGTATCAAGCAGCCTAACCGCAACCTGCTGCTGTGGCGCGACAAGACCGTTGATGGTCTGAAAACGGGCCACACTGAAGAAGCTGGCTACTGCATGGTGTCTTCGGCCGTGCGTGATGGCATGCGTTTGATCGCGGTGGTGTTCGGCACTAACAGCGAACAGGCTCGCGCCGCAGAAACCCAGAAATTGCTGACATACGGTTTCCGCTTCTTCGAAACCCAGACGTTCTACCAAAAAGGCACCGAGTTGGCCCAGGCCCCGGTCTGGAAAGGTTCTGAGCATCAAGTCAAAGCCGGTCTGGCTGAAGACCTGACCATGACGTTGCCTAAAGGCGAATTGAAAAAGCTGACTGCAAGCATGACCATGAACCCACGTCTGGTTGCGCCAATCGCCAAGGGCGACGTGATTGGTAAAGTGGAAGTGAAAAGTGAAGACAAGGTTGTGCGCACTGCAGACCTGATCGCGCTCGACGCAGTGGACCAGGGTGGTATTTTCCGCCGCGTGTGGGATAGCATCCGCCTGTTCTTCTACGGTTTGTTCAACTGATACTGCCGACCGGCGGGTACTGGCTCTGATGCAGAGCTGAGTGCCTGTCGCTCGTAACAACTTACGAGGCCGTTTCTGCCATGGCTGATACTGAAATTGATGTTAAGTCGCACCTGATCGTATTCCCCTGCGTTGACTACCCGATCAAGGTGATCGGTGACACCGGCGTAGGCTTCACTGCATCGGTGATCGAGATTCTGGAGAAGCACGCCACAATCGACCTCGCCACGCTTGCCGAGCGCCAAAGCAGCAACGGCAAATACACCACCGTTCAGCTGCACATCATTGCAACCGGCGAAGATCAATTGCGCGACATCAATAGCGCCTTGCGCGCTACCGGTGTCGTGCACATGGTGCTCTGATGCCCGGTAATCTGGGCTTTCGCGAACTGGGTGAGGTTCCTTACGAGCCGACCTGGCACGCTATGCAGCGGTTTACTGAGGCGCGTGAGCGCGACACGCCTGACGAAGTTTGGCTGGTACAACATCCGCCCATCTTTACTCAGGGGCTGGCTGGTAAAGCCGAGCATTTATTGCTGCCAGGTAATATTCCAGTGGTACAGGTCGATCGTGGTGGTCAAGTGACCTATCATGGCCCCGGTCAGTTGGTTGTTTACCTGATGCTAGACGTGCGGCGCCTTGGTTTTGGTGCGCGCGAGCTGGTTTCCCGGATAGAACGCACCTTGATCGCGCTATTGGCCAGTTACGACGTAACGGCCATGGCGCAGAAGGATGCGCCAGGTGTCTATGTCGACGGAGCGAAAATAGCCTCCTTAGGTTTAAGAATTCGCAACGGCTATTCATTCCACGGCCTGGCGCTGAATGTGGACATGAACCTTGAGCCGTTTCGACGCATTAACCCCTGTGGGTACGCGGGGCTGGCAATGACCCAGCTGTGCGATCATGCAGGCCCGATTGAATTTGCCGAGGTAAGTGCCCGGCTGCGCGTGCAGCTCGTCAAACACCTCGACTATGCTGAGCAGACGACCCTAGCGGGCGGAATCGACTGATTATGACTACTGCGACTGATACTGCGCAAAGCGCTGTGCTAGACCTTATCCCGGCACTGAACATTGGTGAGCATGCGGCCCGGCCCAAAGTAGAAGCCGGCGTCAAGCTACGCGGCGCGGACAAGGTTGCACGCATCCCGGTGAAGATCATTCCTACTGTCGATCTGCCGAAAAAGCCTGACTGGATTCGGGTGCGCATCGCGGTTTCCCCGGAAGTGGATCGGGTCAAAAAACTGCTGCGCAAGCACAAGCTGCACAGTGTGTGTGAAGAGGCGTCCTGCCCGAACCTGGGTGAGTGCTTCTCCGGCGGCACCGCGACTTTCATGATCATGGGTGACATCTGCACCCGTCGTTGCCCGTTCTGTGACGTGGGCCACGGCCGTCCGAAAGCGCTGGACGTCGACGAGCCGAAAAACCTCGCCATTGCCATTGCTGACCTGGGTCTCAAATATGTTGTGATTACCTCGGTTGACCGTGACGACTTGCGCGACGGTGGCGCACAGCACTTTGCTGATTGCATCCGCGAAATTCGCTTGCTGTCGCCAAACGTACAGCTGGAAACCCTGGTCCCCGATTACCGTGGGCGCATGGACATCGCGCTGGAAATTACCGCTGCTGAGCCGCCAGACGTGTTCAACCACAACCTGGAAACGGTGCCGCGTCTGTACAAGGCCGCCCGCCCTGGTTCGGATTTCCAGTGGTCGTTGACGTTGCTGCAGAAGTTCAAGCAGTTGGTGCCTCACGTTCCCACTAAGTCCGGCCTGATGCTGGGTCTGGGCGAGACCGACGAAGAGGTTATCGAAGTCATGCAGCGCATGCGTGAGCACGATATCGACATGCTCACCCTTGGTCAGTACCTGCAGCCCTCACGCAGCCACCTGCCGGTGCAGCGTTTCGTGCACCCGGACGTATTTGCCTGGTTTGCAGAAGAAGGCTACAAGATGGGCTTCAAGAACGTTGCTTCAGGCCCATTGGTACGTTCTTCGTACCACGCCGATGAGCAAGCGAAGACCGCTGTCAAAGCCATGATCTAAGACCTTGGCTTCAATAAAAAAGGGCCGGATAGTGATATCCGGCCCTTTTTTTGTTTATTTTTCGCGGTTACACCATCCCCACAGGTAATGCTCAATCCACTGTGGGAGCGAATTCATTCGCGAAGGTGTCTTTACGGCTTACGCAAGTTATTCAGCAGCTCATGCGTCGGGTAACCATCGGCTGGCCAGCCGTATGACTGTTGTGCGTTACGGATGGCCTTGCGCGTGTTGGCCCCGATAATGCCGTCAGGAGCGCCCGCGTCGTATTGGCGGGAAGACAGCAGGGTTTGCAGCTCTATGCGCTCTGAGCGGCTTAGAGGTAGGTCATCGCGGGGCCAATTGCCCAAGACGTAACCGCCGCCATTAAAGCGCTGCGATAACAACCCGATGGCCAACGCATACGACGACGAGTTGTTGTACTTAAGCGTGGCGCGGAAGTTATCCAGCACCAAGAACGCTGGGCCCTTATAGCCCGCAGGCAACAGCAGCGCCGCTTGCAGTTGCGCCACATTGGCAGGAAGTGCGCCGCCGTTAGGCAGCTTCAGCCCCATCTGCTGCCATTCAGCCACGGTTTTGCGGGTAGAGGCATCGGCCAGCGCATAGTTGAACCCTTCAGCCAGCTGCACCTCGAAACCCCACGGCTGACCTGGTTGCCAGCCCGAGCTCTGCAAATAGCGCGCAGTCGACGCCAGCGCGTCAGACGGGGTGTTCCAGATGTCACGGCGACCATCGCCGTCGAAATCCACGGCGTAGGTGTTGTAGGTGGTGGGAATAAATTGCGTTTGCCCCATTGCCCCGCCCCATGAACCGAGCATCTCGGCAGGCTGGATATCACCGTGCTGAAGAATCTGCAGCGCCGCCAGCAATTGGTCTTGGGCGAATGCTCGGCGACGGCCTTCGTAGGCCAGGGTAGCAAGGGAGCGGATCACATACTGCGAGCCCTGAAACTGGCCGAAGTTACTTTCCATACCCCAAATGGCTACCAAAGACTGCCGGTCAACGCCGTAACGTTGCTCAATGGTTTGCAGTACGTCGGCGTATTGCGCGAGTAGGGCCTGACCTTTACGTACACGAACGGCGGACACTGCGCCGTCGAGGTATTCCCACACAGGGCGGGTGAACTCAGGCTGGCTTCGGTCTGCTTTGACCACGCTCATGTCCGGGAGTACGCCTGCGAAGGCCTGATCGAATACGTCTGGCCTGATGCCAGCTTTAATGGCATCAACGCGAAAGCCGGCTTCCCAGTCACTGAAGCTCATTGTTGGCTGAATGTCGAAGTCAGTTGTACCGGGCGCGATGGCTGGCTGAGTCGTAGGCGACACGGCCGCAGGGGCGTTGGCGATCTGGAGGGGAGTGGCAGCGGCTGCAGTGGGCTTTTCTGCGCAGGCAACTAACAGAATAAAGCTGGAGACGGTCATCAATTGGCGAAAATGCCAACGACGGGAAAAACTAGGGGGCATGCTCAGGTCCAGGGTATTACCAACAAAAGCAGACCTTATCATGCTTGCCCGGTTTAAGGGGCCTCGGAAGAAACAGGATGTTTCAGGCGGCCAGAAAGTAAGAAGCCTCCCAGCTTTTAGACTGGAAGGCTTCGCGGCGGTAGCTGCCTTTGCCCTTACCGGCGGGTTCCTGACGACTGCGGAACAACGGCTGGGCGACGATGGATTTGGCCTTGTTCGGCCGCTTTGGTTTGCTCATGGCGAGTACTCTCGTTGGGTATGGGGTGAATCGGTGTGAATCATCGGGCACAGCGGGGCGTGTGTCTAATAGAGGTGTGCTATTGGATGTTTCTCAATGTGAGGCATCCGCTGGCGCCGGGCTTGGGGCAAATCCACAAATCCCGGTGGGAGCGAACTTGTTCGCGAAGGAAGCGACGCGGTATCCCAGACAAACCGCGTCGCCTGCTTCCCGAACAAGTTCGGTCCCACAGAATCTCGGCTTGGCGCAAGATACGGGCAATCCTAAAGAGAATTGTGTCAAGTCGGTAATTGCACTATTCAGCCGGCAAACTCAGCCGTTGTCCGGCCATCAGCAGTGCCAGTCGTGTCAGGCTGCTCCAGGCGGAACCTGCTGCCTGTCCTTTGATCTGTGCGTCGATACGTTGCGCGTCCATCAGTAACTGGCCCCAGCGTTGCGCCGAATGCCGTTGCAGGGCTTTGCTCATCAGCGGTTTGCGTTTGTCCCAAATCGGCGGTCGTGCTTGGCTGAAGGCCCTGTCCAATGGAATGCCCTGGCTGAACTGCAGGGCCAGATTAGCCAGCACCCGAAGCTCGCGAGACAGGGCCCACAGGATCACCGGTGGCTCAACACCTTCGCCACGCAGGCCTTCAAGCATGCGCACGGTGTGTGCCGCTTCGCCATTTAGCACCGCATCGGTCAGGCCGAAAACATCAAAGCGCGCACTGTCGGCCACGGCCCCCTGCACGGTTTCGACGGTGATCTGGCCACCTTCGGCCATCAACTTGAGCTTTTCAATTTCCTGCGCAGCCGCCAGCAGATTGCCCTCAACCCGCGCGGCAATCAGTTCTACCGCGTCCTGGGTGGCAGACAATCCGGCCTGGGATAAGCGCTGGCGAATCCACTGCGGCAATTGGCTGGCGTCCACCGGCCAGATTTGCAGGAATTGGGTGTGCGGCCCTTCAATGAGCGCCTTGCCCCATTTGGTTTTCTGCGCGCTGCCATCGAGCTTGGGCAAGCTGATGAGCAGCAGCGTGTCTTCCGGGGGGCGCGAGCAATACTCGATAAACGCCGCAGCGCCTTTGTCACCGGGTTTGCCCGAAGGCAAACGCAGCTCCAGAAGGCGTTTTTCCGCAAACAGCGACATGCTCGCGCCGGCCTGCAGTAACGTGCCCCAATCGAAATTGGCGTCTGCGCTGAAGACCTGGCGTTCGTCGAAGCCTTGCAGGCGTGCGGCTGCACGAATAGCGTCGGCTGCTTCCTGACACAGCAACGGGTCATCACCGCTGACAACGTACACGGGCGACAGAGTGCTCTGGAGGTGTTTGCCGAGTTGGGCAGGGATCAGTTTCATAGGTTATAGAATGCAGGGGCCAGCACGCTGGCCCCAAGGCATTTACTTGGCAGGATTTTCAATCGGCGACTGGCGAGGCGTTTCGTTCTCGATCCGCTGCGCAGCTTCCAGGGCGTCGGCATCTGCTTTGGCCTTGGCTTCAGCAGTTGCTTGCAGTTTGTCCAGTTGTTCTGGCGTCAGCTGTTGCAAGCGAGCGACGATGCTTTGCACCAGTTGGACGCGCATTTCTTTGCGGATCTGCGCAGCTTCTTGATCGGAACCCATCAAGTTGTTGCTGTCCTGCACATAGATTTTCTGAACCTGTACCTTGTTTTCAAGCAACAACAGGCCGCGTGAACCACGGATCTCGTAGTTGACGGTGTCGGTCAGCTCATATTCGGCGGATCGCGCGGAGCCGTTATAGCTGGCTGCCCGTGAAGTTTCTCCTTCACTGGCCAGAAACAGTTTGTACTCGGCGCCCATGTGGACATTAACGCCGCTGTTTTTCAGTACTTGGGTCAACTGAACCACGGTTTGGCCGTAAGCGTCACGCGCGCTCACATCCAGTTCCTTGATGGTCAGCTGGCTAGTGCCGGTACCACGCAGCTGGAAACCACAGGCGCTCAGCAGCACGGCGAGACCCATCACCAGCAAATTGCGTTTGATCATATTGATGCTCCCCTTGAATCCGTTTGGGCCGACGTTGCGTCCCTTGGAAATGGTGTTCGGCGCCCGGTCAATACCGGGCGCTTGATCCAATTAGCTTGCGACGATGTTGACCAGCTTGCCGGGGACCACGATCACCTTACGAATCGTCAGGCCGTCGGTGAAGCGCAGCACGCCTTCATTGACTCTTGCCGCTGCCTCAACCTCTTCACGGGTTGCGCTGGCTGGCATTTCGATCTGACCACGCAGCTTGCCGTTGACCTGAATCACCAGCACCAGGCTGTCTTGTACCAGCGCGGTCTTGTCTAGCACCGGCCAGCCCGCGTCAATAATCGCGTCGCTGTGGCCCAAGCGGCTCCACAGTTCGTGGCTGATGTGCGGGGTGATCGGTGCCAGCAGCAGCGCGACCGTTTCCAGGCCTTCCTGAAGCAGCGCACGGTCCTGCGGTGTTACGTGTGCGGCTTTTTCCAGAACGTTCATCAGTGTCATGACTTGCGCGATGGCGGTGTTGAATTTGTGATGCTGACCGACGTCCTGGCTGGCGTTTTTGATCGCTAAGTGGATCGCGCGGCGGATGACTTTCTGTTCGTCGTTCAAGCCTGCGACGTTGAGCTTGGCGGTCAGGCCCAGTGAAACGTGGGCATGGGCCAGGCGCCAGACACGACGCAGGAAGCGGTGCGAACCTTCGACGCCTGAATCGGACCATTCCAGACTCATGTCCGGCGGCGAGGCAAACATCATGAACAGGCGGCAGGTGTCTGCGCCGTATTGGTCGATCATCGATTGTGGGTCAACGCCGTTGTTCTTCGACTTGGCCATTTTTTCGATGCCGCCGATCTCGACAGGCAGACCGTCGCTGATCAGTTTCGCGCCGATCACTTTGGCTTTGCTGTCGCGCTCGAGCTCGACGTCGGCCGGGTTGTACCAGGTCTTGCTGCCATTGGCTTCAAGGCGGTAATAGGTGTCGGCGATGACCATGCCCTGGGTCAACAGGTTCTTGAACGGCTCGTTGGAGCTGACCAAGCCTTCGTCGCGCATCAGTTTGTGGAAGAAGCGCGCGTAGAGCAGGTGCAAAATCGCGTGTTCAATGCCGCCGATGTATTGATCCACCGGCAACCAGTGGTTCGCCGCTTTCGGGTCAACCATGCCGCCTTCGTAATGAGGCGAGGCGTAGCGTGCGAAGTACCACGAGGACTCGACGAAGGTGTCCATCGTGTCGGTTTCACGTTTGGCCGGAGCGCCGCATTTAGGGCAGCTGCACTCGTAGAACGAGGGCATGCGCGCCAAAGGCGAACCGGCGCCATCGGGAACGACGTCTTCGGGCAGTACGACAGGCAGTTGATCTTCCGGGACCGGCACGTCACCACAGGTGTCGCAATGCACGATCGGGATCGGGCAGCCCCAATAGCGCTGACGGCTGATGCCCCAGTCGCGCAGGCGGAATTGGGTACGTGACTGGCCCAATTCCTTCTTCAGCAAATCGGCTTCGATGGCGTCGAACGCGGCCTGGAAGTCCAGCCCGTTGTACTTGCCGGAGTTGATCAGTTGGCCGTGCTCGCCATAAGCGGCGTGCCACGGTGCGGGCGTTTCCTCGCCAGCGCTGGTGCGCACGACCGGGACGATGGGCAAGCCGTACTGAGTGGCAAACTCAAAGTCGCGCTCGTCGTGAGCAGGAACCGCCATTACGGCGCCGTCGCCGTAATGCATCAATACGTAGTTGGCGACCCACACTGGCAACTTCTCGCCGGTCAGCGGGTGCTCGACGAACAGCGGGGTCGGCAGGCCTTTTTTCGCTTGGGTGGCGATGTCTGCTTCGGCAACGCTGCCGCTTTTGCATTCGTTGATGAAGGCTTGCAGTTGCGGGTTGCCTTGTGCAGCCAGGGTCGCCAGCGGGTGTTCAGCGGCAACGGCGACATAAGTCGCGCCCATCAGGGTATCCGGACGGGTGGTGAACACTTTGAGCGTGCCGGCTTCACCGATAGACGCCTGGTCATACGGAAACTGCACTTCCATGCCACGGGATTTACCAATCCAGTTGCGTTGCATGGTTTTAACTTGCTCAGGCCAGCCTGGCAACTCGTCGAGACCCGACAGCAGTTCGTCTGCATAGGCCGTGATCTTGAAGTAGTACATCGGGATTTCGCGTTTTTCGATCACCGCGCCAGAGCGCCAGCCGCGACCGTCGATCACTTGCTCGTTGGCCAATACGGTTTGGTCCACCGGGTCCCAGTTAACCGTACCGTTTTTGCGGTAGATCACGCCTTTTTCGAACAGGCGAGTGAACAGCCATTGTTCCCAGCGGTAGTAATCGGGTTTGCAGGTAGTGATTTCCCGGGACCAGTCAACGCCAAGGCCCAGGCTTCGCAGCTGGGTCTTCATGTAGGCGATGTTTTCGTAGGTCCATTTGGCTGGTGCGACGTTGTTTTTCATCGCGGCGTTTTCCGCCGGCATGCCGAACGCATCCCAACCCATCGGCTGCAGGACATTTTTGCCCTGCATACGCTGGTAGCGGGCGATCACGTCACCGATGGTGTAGTTGCGCACATGACCCATGTGCAGCTTGCCGCTGGGGTAAGGGAACATCGATAGGCAATAGAACGTCTCTTTGCCTGGCTGTTCACTGACTTCAAAGGATTTTTGCTCGTCCCAAAAGGTTTGGGCGGCGGCTTCGATTTCGCGGGGCTGATAGAGTTCGTGCATGGCTACTTTTTACTAAGAAATTGGTGACCTCATCCTCTTCATTGCACCGCTGAGTCAGGTCGGCTCAGTAGAGCGGGAAGTGGAATTAAAGGAAGCGCCGTAGCATACATGAGGGCCGACTATCGAGGGAAACCCTGATTGCGCCGCTGAGGCCTGCCAGAGGCCGTTGGTCGCGGCATCCGGCTGATTTGGGCAGTGGCGCTAAGCTGATTAGTGGGGGAGTACATTTTAATCTGGATGAGGTGAGCGGATGGCAGAGTTGCAGCAACCAGCAATAAAACCCGAGCTTTACGAGCGCTTGATCAATCGTCTTGGGCTTGCCTTGGATGTGGCGAGGACAGCGGTTAAGCTTCGCAATGAAGCGCCTGCCGAATTGGAGTTGCGGGGTTTGAGCCCCGCGGAATTTGAGTTGATCGAGGCCTATCTGGACAAGGGCGCTCTCGATTTCAGAGCTGATGCCTTTGGTTTCAAGGTCGATAATGTGATCAAAGACTCTTCTGTTGCACAGGTGATAGACGGATCAATTGCGGTGCCGAAACATTTGGCCAAAGTCATATGGTTGGACGATCACCAACGTAGCAAAGCTTCGGCACGGGGCAAGTCGTTATTCTTCAGATGATGACGGCCCAAATGATGGCAATGTTCAAAAAGTACGACACATTAACCTTAACGGGCCGAGTGCTCGCTTGATAAGCATTGTTGCTTAGCGTCAATCCTTCTAGGCTTCGGGCATCTTTGGAGATGCTCGATGCCTATCCGCTACCTGATCAAACAATTGCTTTTGCCTCCTGGCATTCTTTTGCTGCTGCTTTTACTTGCGTGGTGGTTTCGTCGTTCTCGGCCGCGGCTGGCGGGTGTGTGCTTTGCAGTTGGGTTTGGCGGACTGTGGATTATGAGCCTGCCAATTGCAGTGGAGTGGGGCGCGCGCGCTATCGAAACCGAACCCTTATTGCCGCAAAGCCAGTGGACGACCCTGGCGCAACGTGCCGATGCGATTGTGGTGTTGGGTTCCGGCCGTGAGCGTGAGGACCCTACGTGGGGCATGGACATCCCCACCGGGGTAGCGCTGGAGCGCATGCGCTTTGCCGCACGTTTGTCCAAAGACTCGGGCTTGCCGATCTTGACTTCCGGGGGGTTGCACTATGGTCAGCCGCCCAGCGAGGCAGCAATCATGGCTGACTCGCTGCAAAGCGACTTTGGCGCGACGGTACGCTGGAAAGAAGAGGCGAGCCGCACCACTTGGGAAAACGCCACGATGACTGCCGCATTACTGCAGCCTACAGGCATCAAGCGAGTGGTACTGGTAACCCAGGCCTGGCATATGCCGCGCGCACGCTGGAGCTTTGAGAAGGCCGGGTTCACCGTGATCCCGGCCCCGGTGGGGTTCCTTGGTGTCGACAATGCCCGCCCGTTCAAGGGCTGGTTGCCCGAGAGCAAAGCGGTGTGGCAAAGCGGCCAGTTGCTCAATGAAGCGGCGGGATTGCTGGCATACCCGTTGTTTTATCGTTCGTTGTAGGGGCGGGCTCCAGGTTGCACACAACCCTTGTGGGACCGAATTCATTCGGGAAGAAATCAGCGCGGTCTGCCTGATAAACCGCGTCGCCCGCTTTCCGAATGAATTCGGTCCTACGGAATCTCGGCGCGTTTAACGTTTCATTCGACGGGCCACTATTGCCCAGCCCACCAGCACAATCGACAGGATCGTCAACGGCCATGAGCGCCACTGCAGGTAAGGGGTGAGTTCTTGCATTGGCACCACTTCGCCGTACAGCACGCCCTTTTGGAACTGCGGGATGGTTGCCGTTATTTTGCCGAAGGGGTTGATCAACCCGCTCACGCCGTTATTTGTCGCACGGATCATCCAGCGACCGGCTTCAAGGGCGCGCATTTGGGCCATTTGCAAATGCTGCAATGGACCAATGGAGGTGCCGAACCACGTGTCGTTGCTCACCGTCAGCAGTAATTCACTTTGTGCCGAAAGGCCAGCGGCGAACTCGGGATAGACCACTTCGTAGCAGATAAACGGCGCAATCTGATACCCCTTGGCTTGCAACATTGCCTGATCGTGCGGTCCGCGGGCGAAGTCTGACATTGGCAGGTTGAAGAAGGTGATCAGGCCACGGAGCAGGTCTTGCAGGGGCACGTATTCACCGAACGGCACCAGTTTCTGCTTCAGATAAGTGCCATCGCCTTCGCCGACCACGGTAATGCCGTTGTAGTAACGGTAATCGCCATGGCCACTTAGTTGACGAATAGGCACGCCGGTAATCAACGCCGAGTTGCGATCAGCCGCAAATTTGCTGAGCATCGACAAATAGCCCTCTGCCGATTCTTTGAGAATCGGAATGGCGGTTTCCGGCCAGATGATTAAGTCAGCGCGTTTACTGGTGAAGGTCATGTCGCGGTACAGCGCCAATTGAGCGTTGAGCTGCGCCGGGTCCCATTTCATGCTTTGTTCGACGTTGCCCTGAATGGCGGCGACGCTCAAGGGTGGGCCCGCTGGCGACGTCCACTCGTAGGTTTTCAGTGACAAGCTCAGCGCCCACGGCGCGACCAGCAACACGACGCCAGCACCGAGCATGGATTTATTGGCTCGCAGCCGAGGCAGGTTGCACAACAGCGCGGCGGTCAGTGCCAGTGTAAAGGAGATCAGCCACATGCCGCCGATAGGCGCGAGCCCGGACAAAGGTCCGTCCAGCTGACTGTAGCCAGAATAGAGCCAAGGGAAGCCGGTCAGGAACCAGCCACGAAAGGCTTCTTGCGCCAGCCACACCCCAGCAAAGGCCAATGCATCGGTCAGCGGGGCATCGTTGCGTCGAATCCAGCGTGCCCAGATCCAAGTCGGCAAGGCGAAAAACCAGGCGATGGCGGCGATAAACCCCAGCATCAACAAACCTGCCAGCAGTGCCGAAGCACCGCCGTAGGTATGAATGCTCACGTAAATCCAGCTGGTACCGGCGCCGAATAGACCAAAACCGTAGCACCAGCCACGGCCCAACGCCTGCCGAGGGCTTAGTTCACGCAAACCAAGATACAGGATGACCAGCGACACGATTGCCAGTGGCCAGATATCAAAGGGTGCCAGCGCCAGAGTCGTCAGCGCACCGGCCAGCATGGCCAGCAAGTTGCCGGGCCAGCCGGGACGGGTGATCCACTGCATGGGGATTTCCTTAGGGGCTTAGGCCCGCGAGATCGGGCTCAAGCGCAGTAAGTGAATACGCCGGCTGTCGGCGTTGAGAATTCGGAAGCGGTAGGCGCCGATTTCAGTGGTTTCGTTACGCTTGGGTAGATGACCAAACGCACTCATCACCAGACCGCCTACGGTATCGAACTCATCGTCCGAGAACTCGCTGTCGAAAAACTCGTTAAAGCTGTCGATCGGGGTAAGAGCCTTGACCAGGAAGTCGCCGCTGGGAAGCGGTTTGATGTAGCTGTCTTCCTCGACATCGTGCTCGTCTTCGATATCGCCGACGATCTGTTCCAGCACGTCTTCGATGGTCACCAGGCCCGCCACGCCGCCGTATTCGTCAATGACGATGGCCATGTGGTTGTGGTTGGCGCGGAACTCACGCAGCAGCACATTCAGGCGCTTGGACTCAGGTACGAAGGTCGCAGGGCGCAGCAGGTTCTTGATGCTGTCTTTGTCGCCGTCTGCTTTGAGAATCAGCGGCAGCAGATCCTTGGCCAGCAACACGCCGAGAACATCGTCGTGGCTTTCACCGATCACCGGATAGCGCGAGTGCGCGGAGTCGATGACGGCAGGCAGGAATTCGCGAGGCGTTTGAGTCGCCTTGATGCTGATCATCTGTGAGCGCGGGACCATGATGTCTCGCACTTGCAGGTCAGCCACCTGAATGGCGCCTTCAACGATGGCCAGCGCTTCGCTGTCCAGCAGCTTGTTTTGATGGGCCTCGCGCAGAAGCTCAAGCAGCTCCTGGCGGTTTTTCGGCTCGTGGGCAAAGGCCTGGGTGAGTTTCCCCAGCCATGACTTTTGCCCGTTGCTCGATCGGTCTTCGCTCATAGCCCTTACTCGTGGTCCTTGCTGGTGGTCTCTGGGAATTGATGGTCAGCGGTTTCGTCGTCGGCGTAAGGATCGGGATAACCCAACTCTTCAAGCAACGTTCGTTCCAGTGCTTCCATTTCTTCAGCTTCTGCATCGTCGATATGATCGTAACCGAGCAAATGCAGACAGCCATGAATGACCAGGTGCGCCCAATGCGCATCCAGGATCTTGCCTTGTTCGGTGGCTTCGCGGGTCACAACGGCCGCACAAATCACTAGGTCGCCGAGCAGCGGAATGTCCAGGAACTCATCTGGCACGTCAGCGGGAAAAGACAACACGTTGGTTGCGTAGTCTTTATGCCGCCACGTGTTGTTGAGCTCCTGAGCTTCAGCCTCGTCGACCAGGCGAATGGTCAGCTCCGAATCAGCAGTGCGTTGACGCAACGCCAGCTCACACCATTGGCGGAACTGGGCTTCACTTGGGACTGTTGCTTGGGTCGCAAGTTGTAGGTCCAGCTCAACCATCGCGGCGGTTATCCCTGCTGGAAGATGACGAACCAATGGTCTCGTCATTGGTGCGATTCTCGTAGCGCTCGTAAGCCTCGACAATTCGTTGCACCAGCGGGTGACGCACCACATCCTTGGGCTTGAAGTGGGTAAAGCTGATGCCCGGAACGTCCTTCAAGACATCCATCACATGGTTCAGGCCCGACTTGGTGCCCTTGGGCAGGTCGACCTGGGTGATGTCACCGGTAATGATGGCGGTGGAGCCGAAACCGA
>NZ_JAMFRV010000318.1 GCF_026224925.1 Pseudomonas sp.
GCCGTTCTGAGGTAGAGCTTTCGAAAAATCTCAAGGAGCTATCAAGGGGTTGATGTCTGCTCCGAATGTTTAGCTCTGGAGATAAATCCTCCCTGTCTGCGCGGATGCTCAAGCAGGGGGGACTACCTCAACGATCCGGGTAGTGGATATCCGTGTATCGAGCACATGACGTCAACAAAGGAACATTCCCGTGCCTAGTCTGCGAAACGTACCCATCAATCGACGCCTTTGGTTGATTCTGCTGGTTTCTCTGTTGATGCTGGCGGCACTTGCTGCGCTCATGCTGCAGCGAAGCTACAGCAATCTCTACAACGCCAAGGTTCAGCAGACCCGCAATGCCGTGGAAAACACCCTGGGCGTTTTTGTCTATTTTCAGGGGTTGGAACAGGCTGGCAAGCTGACCCGTGAACAAGCCCAGGAACAGTCCATGGAAATGGTTCGCGGCTTGCGCTATGCCGGCCAAGAGTACTTTTTTATCCAGAATTTACGTTCTGTGATGCTGATGAATCCGGTCAATCTTAGGCTGGAGGGGCAGGACGTCAGCGGTCTGAAGGACAGTAATGGTCTGTTGTTTACCGCTGAAATGATGCGCATCGCTAAAGAGCAGGGGGCCGGCATGCTTGCCTATGCGTGGCCCAAGCCAGGGGGTAGCGAGCAGGTGGAGAAGGTTTCCTACATTGCGCTGTTCAAACCTTGGGGCTGGGTGCTTGGCACGGGCGTCTACATCGACGACATAAAGGCGCAGTTCCGCGATGAACTGCTGCAGACGTCGTCGCTCTGTTTGCTGATTGCCTTGTTGTTGGCTGCCGCCATTAGCCTGATCGTGCACAGCATTTCCCGTCCGCTTCAGCAAACCGTCGAGGCCATGGCCAGTATCGCCAGTGGCGAAGGTGACCTGACCCGTCAGTTGCAGGTGAGTGGCCGCGATGAGCTGACTTCCCTGGCACTGCATTTCAATGTATTCACCGACAAGCTGCGCCGTGTCATTGGGGAAATGCTTGGCGTTGCGCAGTTGCTGGATCGCGCCGCCCAATCCCTGAGCGACAGCGCCAGTGCTGCCCAGCAGCAAAGCGGCCAGCAGTCGCAACAAATGGAGCAGGTGGCCACGGCAATCAATGAGGTGGCCTATAGCGTGCAGGATGTGGCAAAGAGCGCCGAACACGCCGCCACCGAAGTGCGCAGTGCCGAGCAGCAAGCCGAGGAGGGCTTGCAGAGCATTGATCGCAGCTTGGCGCAGATCGATCAATTGTCGACCACCATTGGCCAGGCGGTGAGTGCGATCCAGTCGCTGGCCGAGGACAGTACCCGGATTGGCGGTGTGCTGGAGGTTATCCGCGCCATCGCCGAGCAGACCAACCTGTTGGCGCTCAACGCAGCCATCGAGGCGGCTCGAGCCGGGGATCAGGGGCGCGGTTTTGCGGTGGTGGCTGACGAAGTGCGTTTGTTGGCTCAGCGAACCCAACAATCAACGGCGGAAATCCAGGTGATGATTGAGCAACTGCAGAGCAAGTCCGGCGCTGCGGTCAGCGTAATCAACGACAGTAGCCAGGCTTCGCGTCTGACGGTGGAGCAAGCTAGCCAGGCCGGTGCCAGCCTGAACCAGATCGCCAGGACGTTGCGCAACATCAGCGGCCTGGGCGTCTCCATCGCCAGCGCGACGTTGCAACAGTCCCAAGTGGTCGACGAGATCAATCAGACCGTCGCCCAGACGGCCAGCCTGGCCCACAGCAATGCGCACACGGCAGAAGAGTCCAACACTGCCAGCCAGCATCTGGGGCAGGTGGCCAGACAACTGAATCATCTGCTGGGACAATTTCGAGTGTAAGGAGTTAACGTGCCGGCATGAGAAGCGAAATACCATCCGGTTGCCCACAACCTTTTTTTGGCAATTCAGGGGGGAGACTGGGCTGATACTCGCCCGAGTGCGTCTATCCGCGCAGCTTCGCTGCAAGGTTTGCCAGGGCGGTTAACTGGGTGGCAATGACGTCTCGGGTCGCAACATCACTCAACGTTGCGGTTTCAATATCCACTTTCGAGACGACCTGGCCAACCCTTGGGGGTCGTGTTAGTGCGGGTGGCTGACAACAAGCGGCTAAAAAGTAGCGGGGGTGTTTACCCATAAGATGCGCGCCACGCTGCGCGTAGAGTTGCGGTAACCGTGGGGGACGTTGCTGGGGAAATGAAAGGAGTCGCCGGTGTTCAACGTGTAAGTCGCCTCACCCAGAGTCAGCTCAAGACTGCCCTCGATCACATACCCCATCTCTTCACCGGCATGTTCGATCATCTCGCTGACCATCCCTGGAGAGACGATATGAATGTCGCCTTGCAGCAATCCGCCTTTCTGCAAATGGGTGATACGCTCCAGATCGATGTAACCTTTCTTTACCCCCTTGGCGAAGCGGTTCACTTGCCGACCGCCAGCGCGCAGCACCGGCTCTTCAGATACCCAATCTTCGGAAGTTAGCTCGGATACGTTACTGCCCAGTGCCAGTGCCAGCCGGTGCAGCATGGCGAGAGAAGGCGAGGCCGCATCATTTTCCAGCTTGGAGATCAGGCTCTCGGAACAACTGGCGGCCTCGGCAACCTGCTTGAGGGTAAGGCCTGCAACTTTCCGCGCATGGCGAAGGCGAACACTCAGGCTGGGCAGGCCCTCGGAATGCTGGGATTTGGCTGCAGGTGTCTTGCTGGGTTTGGACATGCATCCCTCGGAAAAAGAGTGTGCGAAGTTGGCGACAGGCATCCTAGGGTCACGGACGCCTGTCGTCTATGGGTTCAACGGCAATCAGGCGTGAACGGAAAAATGAACCTCGACTGGATTCAGGTCATTGATCGGCACAATGTCCTGAGGGCAGGCGGACATGACGACGATGACGTCCATGGTCGCACGGATCTCTACGTAGTCACCGGCCTTGGACACCGGCGGCAGCCACTCGACACTGTAATCGGGTTTGACGGGGATGTTCATCCACAAATTGAAGGGCTGCGGAACCTCGTGGGAGCGCAGTCCGATGGCTTGCAGGGCCAAGCGCATGTTGTCCGCGCAGCTGTCATGGTAGCCCTCAACCCCCAGATTGGTGTAGCGGTGCAGGTCGCAAGCGGCCATCAACGTGTCGTGAATGCCTGGTGAGGTGTCGGTGATCAGGGTGCCAATGGATCGACGTCGATTGCTGAAGAGTTCGTCGCCGACCTTAGGGATGATGCTGTTGCAATGCGCACGTGCATGCTCCATCGACAGGAACTCGCTCATGTCTTCGGTGTTGAACAGCCAGGTGTCGCACACTTGGGTGCCGTGGGTGTTGACGATTTTGATGGTCTGGCCCGCTTTTAAGCGCACCGCTCGCCCACAGCGGGCCGGTACGGTGTAAGTCTCACTTAGGACCGGGGTGCCGTCGGCAGAGATCGGTTCTTTCAACGTGGCATTGATGCCCAGCGAGGAGCCGTTATCGGGTTGGCAGCAAGCTGGGTAGTCATGAGTGTGGGTAACGTTGGTCATGTTGACTCCTATGGGTTCAGGGTTGCTCTGCAAGTGAAACCAGGCTCCAGGCGAGTGCCCGGACGCCCGCTTCCAGCTGCGCGGGTTCTGTGAATTCCAGCGGGTTGTGGCTGATGCCGGCGCGGCTGGGGACGAAAAGCATGGCGGTAGGGCAATGGCCCGCGAGGTACATCGCATCGTGGAAGGCGCCAGAGCGGATCGAGAGCTGTGCAAGACCTGTCGCGTCGCAGGCTTTTTCAAGCACGTTGATCACGCCTGGATCGAAAGCCGTCGGCGCGTGGGTGAACAAGGTGGTCAGTTCGGCGTCCGCTGGGAGGCAGGCGCTCAGTCCCGCATCGAACGCGTCTAGCACGGCCGGATCAGCGTGACGAAAGTCGATACTGAAGGTCGCCTCACCGGCAATCGTATTGATAGCGTTGGGCTGTACATTCCAGCGACCGAACGTCAGGCGCTTGTCCTCACCTGCCAGCCCCTCGGCAAGGGTATCGATACGCCCCAGAGACCCCATGGCAAGCAGCAAGGCGTCGCGACGCATGTGCGTCGGCGTGGTGCCCGCGTGCGCCGAAGCGCCTATGCAGCGCACTTGATACCAGCGCACCCCCTGAATGCCGGAGACTACGCCCAGCGAAATACCAGCCTGTTCCAGTACCGGGCCCTGTTCGATGTGCAGTTCGACGAATGCGTGGGTCGCAATTTTTTCGCGTAGCGGTAGTTCGGCAAAGCGGCGGGCATGGGCGTCCAACGCCTCGCCAACTGAGACGCCTGTCGCGTCGAGGTTTCTGCGATACGCCATGAGTCTTGCTGGATTGACATAGGCACTGGAACCCATTGCCCCCGGGCTGAAGCGGCTGCCTTCTTCATTGGTCCAGACAACCACTTCGATAGGTCGGCGGGTACGAATGTCAGCATCCTGTAGCGCATACAGACACTCGAGGCCAGCCATCACGCCGTAACAGCCGTCGAGCGTACCGCCGGTGGGTTGCGTGTCGATATGGCTGCCGGTCATTACCGGTGGCAAATCTTCGCGTCCCTCGCGGCGGATGAACAGATTCGCACACGCATCCGTCCAGACCTGACAGTCGAGTTTTTTCGCTTCGTTGATCAGCCAAGCCCTGGCCTGAAAATCCTCTTCCGACAAAGCCTGGCGATTCATTCCGCCGTCCTTGCCGGGGCCAAAACTTGCCAAGGTTTCCAGCAGTTTTTGCAGCCGAGTTGAAGACACTGCGTGCATCGCATCGGCGGCAATCATGGCGTCACCTGCGTGCGTGGCGTCAGGCTACGGTTGAACCAAGGGCTCAGAAACTGTCGCAGGCGCTCGGTCTTCGGCGTCAGAAACAACGACTGAGGCGCGCCGGTCTCAACAATTTTTCCAGCTTCCATAAACACCACCTGATTGGAGATCTGCGCGGCGAAACTCATCTCATGGGTGACCATCACCATGGTCATGCCGTCGTCGGCAAGGCTGCGAATGACGTGCAGAACTTCCTCGACCAGCTCCGGGTCAAGGGCCGAGGTCGGTTCGTCGAGCAGCATTAGGCGCGGCTTGACGGCCAATGCGCGTGCAATGCCCACTCGCTGCTGCTGACCACCTGATAGGCGGGCGGGGTAGGCGTCAGCCTTGGCCCCCAGACCCACACGTGCCAGCGCCTGGTCGGCCAGGTCACGCGCCTGGGCCTTGGCGATTTTCTTGCCGAGTACCAAGGGCGCCATGACGTTTTCGCGTACCGTCATGTGCGGCCACAGGTTGAATTGCTGGAACACCATGGACAGCGGATTGCGGACTTTATCGACCTTCGCTTCGCTGTCCCGGTCGGCTTCACACCTGCCGGGGCCGCTGTAACCGAGCAGTTGGCCATCGATCCAGACTTCACCCTCGTCATAGCGTTCTAGAAAGTTCATACAGCGCAGAGCCGTAGTCTTGCCTGAGCCGGATGGCCCGATCAGCGAGACGATCTCGCCAGGTTGTATGCGTAGGTCGAAGTCGCTGAGTACGCGGTTCGAGCCATAGGACTTGCCGACGCTGCGCAGTTCGAGAAGAGGAAGGGTGCTCATCAGGTCAGCCTCGTAAATGGCGCGTCATGCGGCGCCCCAAAAGGCCAGCCAAGGCTGCGACCGAGCAGGTCAGCAGCCAGTAGCTCAGCACCAGAAGGGCATAAGGCATGACGTAGGAAAAGGTAGTGGATACGATTCGTCCGGCCGTCATGGTCAGTTCCGGGACGGTGATGATGGACGTGACAGCGCTTTCCTTGATGGTCAGGATCACCTGATTGCCCAGCAACGGGAGCGCGAACGCCAGTGCTTGCGGTGTCTGGACATGCCAGAACATTTTGCTCCGTGAGATGCCGTGTACCCGCGCCGCTTCGAGTTGCCCGTTGGGTACGCTGGCCCAGGCGGAGCGGAACAACTCAGCGAAATAGGCTGCGCTGTATAAGGCCAGTGAAAGAATGCTTGCCTCAACGGCTTCCAGGCGCAGGCCGATAACGGGGAGACCGAAATAAATCACCATAAGCTGCGCGAGAAACGGCGTGCCACGGATGAGCCAGACGTACACGCGATAGACCGCAATAAATCCCGGCAGCACCAGGCGCAAGGCATTGAGCCCGAAGCCCAGCAACAGACCGATCACGGACGACGCGATGCTGATACCCAGCGTAACCATCAGCGCGTCCGCGAAATCCGGCAGATAACTCAGTAACTCCTGCATCAGCAGCGCTCCTGCCAACGACGTTCGAGCAGGCTGCCGAGTACGCTCAGCAGGCTGGTCAATATCAGGTAGAACAAGGCCGCCACCAGATACACCTCAAGGGGGCGATAAGTTTGTGAGACCAATTGCTGGCTCACGCGCATCAAATCGGTGATGGAGATAACCGAAACCACCGCCGACACTTTGATCACGTCGATTAATTCAGATATCAGCGCAGGTGAGGTCAACCGCAGGACCTGTGGCAACTCAATGTGAAACAGCGTATTGAACTTGCCGATGGAGAACACGGAGGCTGCCTCCATCTGGCCCCGAGGAATTGCCGCGAAACCGCTGCTCAGGATTTGCGACTGATAGGCCGCAGTATTCAGCGCAAGCGCTGCCGCTGCGGCTACCATTGGCGGTACGTCCAGGCCCAGGGCAGACGGCAAGTAAAACAGCAATAACAGTTGCGCCAGCATGGGCGTACCGCGAAAGAAGCTGACATACACCTTGGTGAAGGCCACGCCAGCCCGGCTGCGACCGTTGGCAATGAGATGGATCATTACACCCAGCACGAAGCCCAACAGCATGCCGATTGCGCACAACCACAGAGTGGTCTGTGCGCCCTCGATCAAGGCAGGCCAGTAGAGCGCAAAGCGGCTGCTGAAATCACTCATCATTGGCGGGCTCAGATGCTCGGGACAGGCATGGCATCGGTTGGCAATTCCATAGCGAAACCGAACCATTTGTCTTGCAAGGTCTTGAGCGTGCCGTCTTTTGCTGCGCGAGCAATGCCATCGCTAAACAGTTTCACCAGGCTGGCGCTATCGGCGTTTTTACGACCGACCCAACCGAAATAAGTAACTGGACCGACCATCTCCGGCAGCGTAGCGAATAGCCCCGGGCGCGCCTTCATCAGCGGTCCGAGGTTGGACAGCGATTGGGCGACGCCATCTAGTCGACCATTGGCAAGGTCGGCATAAGCCTCGTCAAAGCTCACATACTCTTTGATCCGCTTGAAGCCAGGTTGACCTTGTGCCTTGAGCTTCGTATCCAAGGCTTGCAGAACCGCGAGCTGACCTGAGCCTGCCTGTGATCCGATCACGCGACCATTGAGGTCAGCCAGGGATTTAATACCGGCATCATCGGCACGTTTGAGCAGCGCTACAGTGGATTCGGCAATGGGCACGGTGAAGGCGAACTGTTCAAAGCGCGCTTTGTTGACGGTTACCGATGTCACGACAAAATCGAATTTGCTCGTATCAAGGCCAGGCAGAATGCCTTGGAACGGCAGATCCAACTGCCGGAGCTTTACCCCAGGCAGGTCCGCATCCAGCACGTAGTGCATCAGGTCGGCGCCGTAACCGACAATTTTCCCATTCTCCACCGACTCGAACGGAGCGAAGCGAGCTTCAGTGGCGACGACGATCTCGTTTTTCTGCTTGATACGCTGTAGCAAATCGTCAGCGTGGGCCAGAGAAACGCTGCACAGCGTGATCAACGACAGAGACAGTGCTTTGAGTGTGAAACGCTTCATCGGTGTGCCCTCTTGATTTTTTAATACTTATATTCAAGTAACTTGAATATAAGTACAAAGGCATGAATCGTGCCAGTGTTTTTTTCAAGAAAAGCTGGGCGAATTCGGGTAGGCAGGGGAGTCGATGACCCATTTCTGCGCAGCTGGCATACAGGGTTGCTTTGATTTGGTGCGTGGGAACGCGGATGGGGCCGCTCACTTATTGAGTCGGAAGCGCTGCGGTTGAATAGAATCCGAGTTTGACGTTATGACTTCGAGCCGAGTGGGCAAACGGCTCAAACTGTAGTCAGGACCTGATCGTGAGCGTTGCGCAATCGCTCTCGGCTGTTGGTAAGGTGCAATTTCATTGCGGCTCGCGCTGCATCAATGTCCTGACGTGCGATAGCCTCAAAAATTTGTTCGTGTTCACGAACCAGTCCTGTCTGGTATTGCTCTGGGTCGGTGTGAGCCAGCAGTGCCGAGTTAAGGCGTGTTCTCGGCAGAATACCGGGTCCGATGTGAGACATAATGTCAGTGAAATAACGGTTACCCGTCGCCACAGCTATTTGGTAATGAAACTGAAAGTCCGAAGCCACGGCGTTGTTTGAGTGGCGAGCTTGATTGAACTCATCCAACGCGTTGCGCATCAAGGCTACATCCTCGGCGCTGCGACGACTGGCCGCGAGTCCCGCTGCCTCGACCTCCAGACTGGTTCTAAACTCCAGAATATCAATCACCTCTCGCAGAGTAACGATGGTGGCCGGATCAATCTGCAAGCCATGAGTATTAAGGTTGTCCAGAACAAAGGTGCCCACCCCATGTCGGGTTTCTACTAGGCCTGACGCCTGCAATCTAGAGATCGCCTCGCGTACCACCGTTCGGCTCACGTTGTAGACGATCATGATTTCCGATTCGGTCGGCAGCTTGTCGCCGCACTTAATCACCGCTTCGGTAATTTTTCGGGACAGTTCTACAACCAGCGCTTTAGTAAAGCTTTGGCGTTTACGACGAGGTCGAGGTAGTTCGATATTATCGATCATTTTGGGTGCGGCTTCGGGCTAGTAGCGACGCTCCATTATAGGCAGCTGACGAACCAGGAGCAGGCAGCAGACTCCATCTCGATTTGGATAAAGCAGCTATCTATTTTATGACGTAGAGGCTTTTTTTGGTTTCCAGTTTCTGCTTGGCGGCAGGATTTTGTGACCGCCAGTTAAAGTGTGTTGTTTTATAGATATCTGTATTAGATCGTCTCGCGTAGCTCGTCTTAGAGGCAGTTCATAAACTCCGGCATAACGAGATCCGGAGGTTTTATGGACGTTGCAGATTCCCTGAACATTGAAAACATCGAAGTCTCGACGCCCTTTATCAGGGATGCGGACATTGCCGAATTGGCCAAGTGGCCAAAGGTCATAGCTGCCCTCACTGAAGCCTATGCCATGCCTATCAAACCGGCCATGGTGCCGCCGCGCATCATGGCTCGGGGTGACGGCTTTTGGTTGCGCAGCCTGTGTGCAGTTTCGCCGTCGGGCGATTACATGGGGTGCAAGCTGATTGCCGCCTCACCAAAAATTCGTCGCGCCAGCTACCTGATCTCTCTGTTTGATCAGCGGACTATGGAGCTGGCCGCGCTAATAGACGGCAACCGTATCACCGACCTGCGTACCGCCGCGACTGCGGTGGTGGCGGCCAATGCGGTGATCCCCGAGGGCAGCCTGCGTGTGGGCGTGATTGGCTCCGGTTCTGTCGCCAAGGGCATGTTGGCCGCGCTGTTGTCGGTACGAGAAGTATCTCTGGCGCGAGTATTCAGCCCGACCCCTGCGAGCCGCAAAAAATTTGCAGCATCTTTCCAAGAATCCCACGGCCTGGTGCTAGGGGACGTCGACAGCCCGCAAGCGGCAATCGACGGTGTCGATGTCGTGATCTGCGCTGCGCGCAGTCGTGACGAGTCGCCGGTGTTGCTGGGGGAATGGCTGCAGCCAGGCATGGTGGTGCTGTCGGTTGGTTCAACGCTGCCAGAACAGCGCGAAGTCGACACGGCCGCCATGGCCCGTGCCGACCTGATCATCGCCGACATGCCCGAAGAAGTGCTGCACGAGACGGGTGACTCTCTTGTTGCGACCCGTGACGGCGTGGATGTGGCGTGCAAGACCGTCAGTCTCGCCGAGGTGGTATCCGGCCAAGTACCTGCACGTCGTTCACCCAGCGATATTGTGATTTACAAATCGGTTGGCAGCGCCCTGCAGGACGTAGTGACCGCCGAGATGTTGCTGCGCGAGGCGCTCTCCAGTAATCGATTCAAATCCATTCCAACGGGCATCGTGACGATTGACCGCTGAAGCACCGCCAATCCAAGGAGAAGAACAAAAATGGCTAATTACAAACGCAAAGACGCCCGTGCCTGGGCCAATGAGATGCTGGTCGGCTGCTCTGGGGTAACCATTCCCAGCTACAGCGCCGACCTCAAACACCTTAACGAACAGGGTATCCGTCACGACATTCAGAAAGTCGCAGATCTCGGCTTCACCTACACATTGTTGTGTACCGAAGTCGCAATTACCCCTCAGGAAAACGCGCAGTTTACCGCTTGGGCGAAGGAAACAACCGGCGACAAGCTGGGCCTGTTCTTCCATGCCGGCTTTGGCACCCTAGCCGAGAATATCGAGGCGCTGAAACTCGCTGAGAAAGCGGGTGCCGACATCGTGCTGCTGTCTTATCCGTCGAACTTCTGGCCGACCAACGAGCAGCAAATCTACGACTACACCAAGAGCGTGTGCGACGCCACCGATCTGGCCGTGATGCTGTTTCCTATCCCATTGTGGGGCTTCGAACGTGTGCATCCGCAGGGCATGTCGCCGGAGTTGATCCGTCGTCTTCTCGACGATTGCCCGAACATCGTGGCGATCAAAGCCGAGCAAGGCTTCCCGCACGTGGCTGGACTGATCGAGACATATCACCGCTTTGGTGAGGAAGTGATCATCAGCTGTCCGATCGAGAGCGACGTGATTCCATTGATGAAGTTCATGGATCTGCAGTTTTCCGGCACCAGTTACACCCAGTGGATGGGCAACCATTTTCCAACGATGTTTGATCTGGCCCGTAACGGCAAGTGGGAAGAGGCCATGAAACTGCACTGGCAGATTCAGCCTGCGCGGGGTGCAGTAGGTGCGGCTACCGGCGCCTATATGGCGGGGTCCAACTACATCAACCGTGCGCACTGGAAATACATGGACTGGCTGGCTGGTTTTAATGGTGGTCCGCTGCGCGCTCCGGGCGGGCGTATTCCGGATCGCCTGATGAAGGTCCTGCGTCAGGGGTTGGTGGCGTCGAAGCTCGAGTGCACCTCGGACGACGACAGCCAGTTCCTGATCGGCCGATTCCCTTGCTGAGGACCTGCCGATGAGCATTGAATTGTTGAATGACCCTTCGTTGTGGCGACAGGGCGCCTTCATCAACGGCGACTGGGTCGAGCAGACCCCTCACGGCAAATACGCCGTTCGCAACCCTGCGAACGGTGAGGTGCTGGTCGAGTTGCCGGTGTGCAAGGAAGAACAAGCGGAATTCGCTATTGAGTCGGCCCACGAGGCCTTCACGCGCTGGAGCAAGGTGTCCGCCAAGCAGCGTGCCGAGGTCATCAACCGGTGGTACCAGTTGGTGGTCGAGAGCAAGGAAGATCTGGCCACTTTAATCACCTTGGAAGAAGGCAAGCCGCTGTCCGAGGCACGGGGTGAAATCGACTATGCGGCGTCCTTCCTGCAGTGGTTCGCCGAGGAGGCAAAACGGGTTCGTGGTGATGTGATCCCGGCACCCAAGGAAACCCAACGCATCATTGCGCTGAAGCAACCGATCGGCGTATGCGCGGCCATCACTCCATGGAATTTCCCTGCAGCGATGATCACCCGCAAAGCCGGCCCTGCTTTGGCCGCCGGCTGTTCCATGGTGGTCAAACCGGCTAGCCAGACGCCGCTGACTGCCTTGGCGCTGGCCGAGTTGGCGCGCCGTGCCGGCATACCTGCTGGCGTATTCAGTGTGCTGACCGGCAATGCAACACGCGCGGTGGGCAACGTGCTGACCGGTCACCGGTTGGTACGCAAGATAACCTTCACCGGCTCCACCGAGGTCGGCCGGGTGCTGCTCGCGCAGTCCGCCGAGACCATCAAAAAATGCTCGATGGAGCTTGGGGGGAATGCGCCGCTGATCGTGTTCGAGGATGCCGATCTGGACCTCGCGGTGGAGGGAATTCTCAACGCCAAATTCCGCAATACCGGCCAGTCCTGTATCGCCGCTAACCGGGTGTTTATTCAGGATGGCATCTACGACCAGCTTGCCGAGCGTCTGGCCCGTCGCACCGCCGAACTGAAGGTGGGGAATGGTCTCGAGGCGGGCGTTCAGATCGGTCCGATGATCGACGCCGCCGCAGTGAATAAGGTCGAGGAGCACCTGCAAAACGCCGTGGCCAATGGAGGTCGGATTCTTACCGGCGGTAAGCGTCACTCACTGGTAGGCGCCTTCTTTGAGCCGACTGTGGTCGCCGATGTAACGCTAGATATGACTATCGCCCGAGATGAGACCTTCGGCCCGGTCATGCCGCTGCTGCGCTTTGGTAAGGAAGCCGAGGCAATCGCGATGGCCAACGACACCGACTTCGGCTTGGCCGCGTACTTGTTCAGCCGCGACGCCGCGCGTATCTGGCGCACCGCCGAGGCATTGGAAGTCGGCATGGTCGGCATCAACACTGGACTGATTTCCAGCGAAGTTGCGCCATTCGGTGGGGTCAAGCAGAGCGGGCTTGGCCGCGAAGGTTCGCACTACGGGATCGAAGAGTTCCTCGAGATTAAGTACCTGTGCTGGGACGGTGTGACGCCTATGTAGTACGCAGCAGTCCCTGACTCGCGGCATGACGATGCAGCGGGTCGTTTCCTCGCAGTGTGGCCCCCAAAACAATCATAAAAGTAGGTAGTGCCATGAAGTATCGTCAGAAAAAGTGTGTTCGCTTGCCGATTGCCCTTGGAACTGTCCTGTTGGTCGGTGCCGTATCACCCTCGCAGAGCTGGGCTACTTACAGCTGGGAGTCGGAGGATGGCCTGAAGGTCGACTGGAACAACTCGCTGCGTTACTCCGAGATGTTCCGCGTCGACAAGCGCGATAGCGGGCTGTTGTCGAATCCAAACCTGGATGACGGTGACCGGAATTTCAGTACCGGACTGGTTTCCAATCGCGTCGAAGTGTTCAGTGAACTGGACCTCGTCCACTCCGGCGGTTACGGCGCGCGGGTCAGCGTCGACGGTTGGTATGACACGGTCTACAACGGTGCAAACGACAACCCCGGTATTGCCGGTGGCGCTTATCCCAACCAGCTTTCCAGAGCTTCGGATCACTTCACCGACTCGACCCGGGATCAGCAAGGCCGCAAAGTAGAACTGCGTGATGCCTTCGTGTTCGGAAAAATGCAGTTGGGCGACACCGAGTTGAGCGGCCGTCTTGGTCAGCACTCGCTGGTCTGGGGCGAAAGCCTGTTCTTTGCCAACAACGCTATCGCAGGTGCGCAAAGCCCATTCGATACCACTCGGCTGCTCGATGATCCGACGGCGCAGGCCAAGGAGTTCGTGCTTCCGGTGCCGCAGATATCGGGACAGTGGCAACTGAACGATTCCCTGTCGCTCGGTGCGTATTATCAATTCAGATACGTACACAACCGCATTCCGGCCTCGGGGAGCTATTTCTCGGTGTCCGATATCGTCGGTGCCGGAGCCGAGCAACTGATACTCGACCCGGCCACCGGGTTGGCCGTCCCCAGGGAGTCAGACCGCGATCCGAAGAACTCCGGGCAATTTGGCTTGCAGGTACGTTGGCAGGTGGGTGAGTTCGACCTGGGCTTCTATGCGCTGCAATTCGATGACAAGGACTTCCAACAGGTCACTGTCATAGGGCAGCCGTACGGCCCCGCCGGGCCGGTCTTGCCGACTGGCTATTACCTGGCCTACCACCAAAGCACCCAGCTGTACGGCTTCAGTGCCAGTCGCAGCTTTGGCGACGTGAACCTAGCGATGGAAGCTTCGGTGCGTAAGGGCCAGTCGCTGGCGACCACGCACGCCGTCGACGCTTCAGCGCTGGGCGGCCCCGTGCCGGACAACAGCGATCATCCCGCCTATGCGGTGGGCAATACCGCCCATGTCAACCTCTCGACCATCTGGACGGTGCCACGAACGGCACTATGGAACGAGGCGAGCCTGGCGGCGGAAGTGGCATGGACCCGTCTGCTCAGTTGCACGCAGAACTGCGACGCCACCGTCGCTGGCGTTGCGGCCCTAGACCCCAATATCACCCGCGACGCCTGGTCGATGCGCGCTGTGTTCCAACCCATGTACCGCCAGGCAATGCTCGGCTGGGACATCAGCCTGCCGATGGGCGTCGGTTTCACGCCCAAGGGCTCGCGTAACCCGCTCGGCCCGGCGGCGGTACCGCCAGAAAACGGTGGTGATGTCACCCTTGGCGTCAATGGTTTGTACATGAGCGCCTGGAACCTCAACTTGGCCTACACGCGCTTCTTCGGGTCATCCGGTAATTTCCTGGATGACACCAACTCCTACAGCTACAAGCAGGCCCGTGCCGACCGCGATTTTGTTGCCTTCACCGTCCGCCGCAGCTTTTGATCCGTCCGTTTAAAACAAGAATGAGGAGACAGTCATGAAAAAGATTCTAGCCCTGGGACAGGGGCTGGCGCTGCTGGCCTGCGCCATCGTCTTACCCGTCCATGCGGCGGTTCCGGCCGACCAGGCTCAGCGTTTGAAAGGAGATTTGACTCCCTTTGGAGCGGAGAAGGCCGGCAACGCCGACGGCTCTATTCCCGCCTGGACCGGTGGGCTTACCAAACCGACACTCGGCGACGTTCCGGGTGGACGACGCGGCGATCCGTTCAAGGATGATAAACCGCAGTTCTCGGTCACCGCGCAGAACATGACGCAGTACGCCGGCAACCTCAGTGATGGGGTGCAGGCGATGCTAAAGAAGTACCCGGGCTTTCGTCTGGACGTCTACCCGACCCGGCGCACCGCGGCTGCTCCGCAATGGGTATATGACAATACGTTCCTCAACGCGACCCGAGGCACGCTGGATAAGGGCGTGCCCAAAGGCGTCTACGGCGGGATTCCATACCCGATACCCAATAGCGCTGAACAGATAATGTGGAACCACGTTCTGCGTTGGCGCGGCGCCCGTTTCCAACATTTCAACAACTGGTATCAAGTTGTTGCCGATGGCCGAGCCGTGTTGGTCACCGATGCTGAGATTAACGAGCAACTTCCGTATTACGACAAGAACAGCAACCTCGAGCAATTCGAGAGCGAAGGCAAGCCGTTCTGGCAGGTGGCGATCCGCAACATCGGACCGCCGCTGCGTGCTGGGGAGGCCCTGCTGGCTCACGAATA
>NZ_JAMFRV010000319.1 GCF_026224925.1 Pseudomonas sp.
ATGAACATCGGTAGGAGCCAACTTGTTGGCGAGAGGCCTGAAGCGCTGTGTCTGGACGGGCGCCTCGCCAACAAGTTGGCTCCTACCGAGGGTGGTCGTCACCGCAGGCTTATCTGTAAACTCGGCCCCATGTTCCCAACCCTCCCATCCCCACCCAACGCCCCTCTCGAACGCTTGCATCTGCCTTGGCTGAAGCAGGCAGGCATCGAGGTGGCGGTGTTGCGCCTGGACTTGATCGACCCACTAATCTCCGGCAACAAGTGGTTCAAACTCACCCATCACCTGACTGCCGCCGCAGAGGCCGGTGCCGAGGGCGTCATCAGTCTGGGCGGTGCGCATTCCAATCATCTGCATGCGTTGGCGGCTGCGGGCAAACGCTTCGGTTTTTCCACCGTTGGCCTGTTGCGCGGGCATGCGCTAGACACGCCGACGGTCAGCGATTTGATTGCGTTCGGCATGCAGCTGCATTGGTTGGGTTATGCCGGCTATCGCGAGCGCCACGCGCCCGACTTTTGGTTGCCTTGGCAAGAACGCTACCCGCATTTACATCCAATCCCGGAGGGCGGCGGTGGTTTGGCCGGTGCCTTGGGTTGCGCGGTATTGCTGGCTCAGGTGCAGGAGCAAATCGGCCTTCTAGGCTGGCCTGATTATCACGCATGGTGGTTGGCAGCAGGCACCGGCACAACCTTGGCCGGGCTTGTACTGGCCGAGAAGGGCGCGCATCCAGTGTATGGCGCGCTGGCCGTGCCGGATGATCACGGCGTCGCTGAAAATGTCATGGCGATTCTCGGACCTAATACGTCAGATCCTGCTTACCCCTTGATCGACGCCAGCCGCGGTGGCTTTGCCAAAATTGATGCGCGCCTTCTGGACTTCATCGCCGCTAGCGAAGCCGAAAGCGGGTTGCCCCTTGAGCCCTTGTACACCGGCAAAGCCTTGCTGGCGCTACACGATCAGGTTGCAGAGGGATTGTTTCCTTCCGGCACCCGTCTCGTGTTTGTCCATACCGGTGGCCTGCAAGGACGACGCGCATTGCTGGCAAAAGCGGCGCGCTAAGTCATATGGCATGAATCCTGCGGCCACTCATCGGCATCGGGTCGGTCGTGGGTATGCGAATGACTTTTTCAGATCAGCACATGCCCGCGCTGTCCCGATAATCAATACCTTCCCAACGAGCGCGCCGAGGCCAGCATGACAACCCAAGCAATGAAGCGGGTAGACCCTGCCACCTTGAGACGCGTGATATGCGCTGCGGCCATTGGCAATTTTGTCGAGTGGTTCGATTTTGCTGTGTATGGCTTTTTGGCGACGACTATTGCCCAGCAGTTTTTTCCCAGTGGTGATCCCAGCGCGGCGTTGCTGAAAACCTTCGCGGTGTTTGCCGTGGCGTTCGCTTTTCGGCCATTGGGCGGCGTCTTCTTTGGCATGCTCGGCGACCGGGTTGGGCGCAAGAAGACCTTGGCTTTGACCATTTTGTTGATGGCCAGTGCTACAACCTTGATCGGCATACTGCCGAGTTACGCGGCAATTGGTGTCATGGCGCCGGTGTTGTTGACCCTGATCCGCTGCGCTCAGGGGTTTTCTGCCGGTGGTGAGTACGCTGGGGCCTGCGCCTATTTGATGGAGCATGCGCCGCGCACCCAGCGTGCCTGGTACGGCAGCTTCGTGCCTGTCTCGACCTTTTCCGCGTTCGCCAGTGCCGCAGTGGTGGCCTACGCACTGGAGTCCTCGCTGTCCTTGGAAGCGATGAGCAGTTGGGGCTGGCGTTTGCCGTTCCTGGTCGCTGCGCCGTTGGGACTGGTCGGCTTGTACCTGCGCTGGAAACTGGACGAAACCCCGGCCTTCAAAGCGGTCGCTGAAGAACACGCGGTGGCCCATTCCCCGTTGCGCGAAACCCTGAAAACCCACGGCGCCGCCATCTGCTGCCTGGGCGCGTTCGTTTCGCTGACGGCGTTGTCGTTCTATATGTTCACCACCTATTTCGCCACTTACCTGCAAGTCGCGGGCGGGCTGAACCGTGCATCTGCGTTGCTGGTGTCGGTGATTGCGCTGATTTTTGCGGCTGCTATCTGTCCGTTGGCCGGAGCGTACTCCGACAGAGTAGGGCGTCGCGCTA
>NZ_JAMFRV010000320.1 GCF_026224925.1 Pseudomonas sp.
CCACGGCATCTTTTCCAGTTCGGTACGCATACCCGCCAGGTCGATGGTGAAAAAGCTGGCCGCCACATAAGGCGCGATACGTTGTTGAACCGCCTGCTGGCTGATGTAGCTCAGGTCGCCCTGCACGTTGATCTTGGTGATCGGCTGATCGGCATACGGCAGCAACCGCTGAGCCGCCTCGTAGGTACCGAAGCCAAGAACGACCAACATCACTGGCCAGAACAGCAGTTTGAGAAAGCCAAAATTGGCTTTAGGCAGGCGCACCGAAAGCGGCTCTTTGGCCACCATTCGACTGGCACCACGCGGCACCGGCTTACGACCGGGAACGGGTTGCTGATGACGTAGCATCGCGCCTTGCATGGGTTTAACCTCGCGCCTCTACACTGTCGGCCAATATCGCCAACACCAACTGCTGAAAATCCAGGCCTGCAGCACGGGCTGCCATTGGAACCAAACTGTGATCGGTCATGCCCGGAACGGTGTTCACTTCCAACAGCCAGAACTTGCCGTCCGCGTCTTGCATAACATCTGCCCGCGCCCAACCGGCAATGCCAATGGCCTCGCATGCTCGTGCGGTCAGGTCTTTAAGTTCTTGCTCTTTGGCGTCATCAAGCCCACACGGAATCCGATACTGGGTATCGGACGACACGTACTTGGCGTCGTAGTCGTAGAAGCTGTGAGGAGTGCCGAGACCGATGGGCGGTAATATCTGGTCACGCAGCGTGGCAATGGTGAACTCCGGACCTTGAATCCATTGTTCAACCAACACTTGCGAATCGTAGGTACTGGCTGCTTTCCATGCGGCGATTAATTCGTCGACGCTGGTCACCTTGGCCATACCAATACTGGAACCTTCATGGGCCGGTTTGACGATCAAAGGGAAGCCCAGTTCCCCTGCCGCAGAAATACAATTTTCCTCGCAGCTCAATACCGCATGACGAGGGGTCGAGAGGCCCAGACTTTGCCAAACCTGTTTGGTGCGTAACTTGTCCATGGCCAACGCCGACGCCAATACGCCGCTGCCGGTATAAGGAATTTCCAGACACTCCAGCAGGCCTTGCATGCTGCCGTCTTCGCCGCCACGCCCGTGCAGGACGATGAAGGCGCGATCAAATTTTTCGCTGACCAGACGCTGCAGAAAATCGTCACCTACGTCGATACCGAAAGCATCGACACCGGCACTTTGCAGCGCTTCAAGCACTGCCTGGCCAGACTTCAGGGAAACTTCCCGCTCAGCGCTTTTGCCGCCGAACAACACTGCGACACGACCGAAAGCGCTTGGCTCCAGCGTGGACATCAGCGAGGACTTCATGGCGAGTGTGCTCATTTCAGTTTGCCCTCGGTCGGGGCGACGATTGCACCCGCGAACAAAGGGCTTTTCAGCAGTTGTGGTGCGAGACCGCCAATATCACCGGCGCCTTGGCACAACAGGATGTCGCCCGCGCGCAGGAGCGGTTTGACCAGCGGTGCCAGCTCAACGCCACGCTCGATGTAAATCGGGTCCAGCAGACCGCGCTGACGAATGCTATGGGCCAAATGGCGGCTGTCCGCCCCTGGAATGGCTTCTTCTCCGGCGGGATAAACTTCCATCAGCAGAAGCACGTTGGCCTCTGTCAGTACCTGCACGAAGTCATCGTAAAGATCACGGGTGCGACTGAACCGGTGCGGTTGGTAAACCATCACCAGACGACGATCCGGCCAACCTCCGCGTACAGCGTTGATCACAGCCGCCACTTCACGCGGGTGGTGACCGTAGTCATCGACCAGCATCACGTTGCCGCCTTCGACGGGCAGTTCGCCGTATATCTGGAAGCGCCGTCCGACGCCCTGGAAGCCTGACAAACCTTGAACGATGGCTTCGTCAGAAACGCCCTCATCAGTCGAGATTGCGATGGTCGCCAAGGAATTGAGCACGTTGTGGTTGCCCGGCATATTCACCGAAACATCCAACGGCTCGCGGTCACGGCGCAGCACGGTGAAATAGGTTTGCATGCCGTCCTGACGCACATTGATGGCGCGAACGTCGGCTTCTTCGCTGAAGCCGTAAGTCAGGGTCGGACGCTTGATCAGCGGCAGAATTTCCCGCACCACCGGATCATCAATACAGACCACGGCCAAGCCGTAGAACGGCAAGTTATGCAAGAATTCAACGAAGGTCTTCTTCAGTTTGTTGAAGTCACCTTCGTAGGTTTCCATGTGGTCAGCGTCAATGTTGGTGACCACGGCCACCAACGGCTGCAAGTGCAGAAAGCTCGCGTCGCTTTCGTCGGCTTCGGCAATC
>NZ_JAMFRV010000321.1 GCF_026224925.1 Pseudomonas sp.
CCAAAAAAAAGCGGATAGCCATGGCTATCCGCAAAATGCGCACAGAGGGAAGGAGCTTATTGCAACCGCGTTAAAACACCGTCTGAATTTTCAGGCCGGCCACCAGTGCGTTGTCGACTTGGTCCACGCCACCTGGGTGGGTTACGTATTGCAGGTTAGGACGTACGGTCAGCCAGTTGGTGACGTGGAAGCCGTAGTTGATTTCGTAGTCGTACTCGGTGGACCGCAGCGGTACGTACAACGGATTGTCGTAGTCGCTGATGCCATTGCTGGCGTTGATCAACTCGGCGTTTTTCTTCACGTCATCGTTGACATGGATACGGGCAAAACCAATCCCCATGTCATCCTTCGGACGCGCGTCGAACGGGCCCTTGTACACAAACATCAGCGACTGGTAGTTGTCGACTAGGTTGGTGGCCTTGTCGTGGAAGGTTGCGTTGGCTGCGACTTGCAGACCGCGGGAAGCGTCGCCGTTGTGGGTGGTGAGCTGCTGTTGCACGACGCCCCAGTAGCCGTGCTTACTGCTGTGAACGCGGTAGGGGTCACCGGTGGTCGCTGCGTTATTGCCGTTGCTGTCCTCGAGAACGTCATTGGCGCTGGCCGAGCTCTTGTAGTAACCCACACGGTATTCGCCCGGTAGACCGTTGAGGTTCGGCGACCAGACCAGTTCGACCGGTATGAGTGCGCCCTTGGTTCCACTGCCGCTGAGCTTGAAGCCGTTACCGTGCTCCAGTTGCGATGGGTTCTGGTCGTACGCACCGATCTGTGCATACAACTCAGGCGTGATGTTGTACTTCACGCGCAAAGCCGCCTGGCTGACCGGCCAGTTGTACCAGATGCCCGTCGCCCAGTTACCCGCTTGGGAACCGCAGAACGCCAGGTTCTGGAATTCGCAGGGGAAGGTGTTGAAGTCTTCGCCTTCGCCGAAGTAACCGGCTTTAATGTCCAGTTTGTTGTCGAGGAACTGATGCTGAACCCACAATTGGGTCAGACGCACCATGTGGCCACGGCCGTAAACTTCTTGGGACGAACTCAAGGTGCCAGCACGCGGGTCGCCGACCCGGTCATTGGAGATGTTTTGGCCATTACGATTAGTTAGTTCGACCTTGGCCTGGGTGTTATCCCAGCCCAGCAGCTTTTGCAGGTCAAACGCGACGCCCAAGCCAAATTGGTCAGAGTAACGCGCAGTCTTGTCGTTGTTGTAGCCACCACTCAGGTTGCCGCCTACTTCACCGACGTAGTCCGCCTTGATGTCGATACCTTGCTCGATCAGCTTGGTCCGCTCACCGCCCCAGTCGCCGGTCATCCATTTGGAATCTGCGCTGAAAGCGTCGTCTGCCATCGCATTGGCAGAAATAACCAACGCCGCAACCGCTGACAGTTGGCAGAGCAAACGGGTGTTGTTGTGTTGCTTTTTCATCCCTAGATCCTCATTTTATTGTTATTAGCTTTTCGTTAATGGTCTGCAGCATTTGCTCCGTATTGCTGGTAGACCGACCTTCACGGCAGACCCGATCAACCAGCAGTGCTCATGCAGCCTTCACTGGCTACGGTTTATCTGTGTCACGTTGCCCACGCGTTCAGTGGGCTGTGGCTTTCCCAACACACCCAGACGCTCGCCGCTTTTGGCGTCGAACAACAGGACTTTGGACGGATCAAATTGCAGCGTCAGCGATTCACCCACCTGCGGCGCGACATCCGGTGCCAATCGGCAGCAGACTTTGCTGCCATTGAGCAAGACGAACACCAGCGTGTCCGGCCCAGTGGGCTCGGTGACTTGAACTTCAGCCCGAATAGTTGGTAATCCGTTGGCTTCGACCGGGGCCAAGACGATCTGTTCCGGGCGCATTCCGAGGATGACTTCACGGTCTTCCAGACCGGCGTCAAGCATGCCCAGCGGCAGTTCGCAACGTGCTTGACCGCTGTCCAGCAGCGCGAGCAAACGTCCGTCTTTGCGCTGCAAACGTAGAGGGATGAAGTTCATGGGCGGTGACCCGATAAAGCTCGCAACGAACAGGTTGGCCGGGTCGTTGTAAATCTGCTGTGGCGTACCAAACTGCTGGATGATGCCGTCCTTCATCACGGCCACCTTGTCGCCCAGGGTCATGGCTTCAATCTGATCGTGGGTCACGTAGACAGTGGTGGTCTTGTTGCGCTGGTGCATCAACTTCATTTCGGTGCGCATCTCGACCCGCAATTTGGCGTCGAGGTTGGACAATGGTTCGTCGAACAGGTTGATTTTCGGGCGTCGCGCCAGCGCCCGGCCCATGGCCACACGCTGTTGTTGACCGCCTGATAACTGTCCAGGCTTACGGTTGAGCAGGTGTTCGATTTGCAGCAGCTTGGAAACGCGAGCAACTTCTTCTTCAATCGCTGCCGGTGCCATTTTGCGGATCTTCAGGCCAAACGAGATGTTCTCGCGCACGGTCATCGTCGGGTACAGCGCGTAAGACTGAAACACCATGGCGATGTCACGGTCTTTGGGGCTCATACCACTGATGTCCGCGTCGTCGATCAAGATCGAACCACCACTGATGCTTTCCAGCCCGGCGATGCAGTTCATCAGGGTCGATTTACCGCAGCCGGATGGTCCTACGAGGATCAAAAACTCACCGTCATTGATCTTCAACTCGATGTTTTTCAAGGTGTCCGGCAAACCGCTGCCGTAGGTCTTGTTAACGTTACGCAATTCCAGAGTTGCCATGCCTTACCCCTTGACCGCGCCGGCCGTCAGGCCACGCACGAAATACTTGCCGGCGACGATGTACACCAGCAGGGTCGGTAGACCGGCGATCATCGCGGCGGCCATATCGACGTTATATTCTTTAGCACCGGTGCTGGTGTTGACCAGGTTGTTCAGTGCCACGGTAATCGGCTGCGAGTCGCCACTGGAGAACACCACACCAAACAGGAAGTCGTTCCAGATTTGGGTGGATTGCCAGATCAGGCAGACCATGATGATCGGCGTCGACATCGGCAGAATTATCTTCATGAAAATAGTAAAGAAACCGGCGCCGTCAAGCCGCGCAGCCTTGACCAGCGCATCCGGAATGCCAACGTAGTAGTTGCGGAAAAACAGCGTGGTGAACGCCAGGCCGTAGACAATGTGTACGATCACCAACCCGGTGGTAGTGCTGGCCAGGCCCATTTTGCCAAGGGTAAAAGACGCCGGCAGCAACACGGTCTGGAACGGTAGGAAACAGCCGAACAGCAGCAGGCCGAAGAACAACTGCGAACCCCGAAAGCGCCACATTGACAGGACGTAACCGTTGAGTGCGCCGATGGCCGTAGAGATCAAGACCGCAGGCACCGTAATTTTGATCGAGTTCCAGAAATAGCCATCCACTGTTGCCCAGGCTTTAACCCAGCCGATGGCAGTAACCACCGTCGGCCAGCTCAACAAATTGCCGGTGCTAATGTCTTCCGGAGTTTTGAAGCTGGTGAGCAGCATCACCACCAACGGCACCAGGTACAGCAAGCACGCAAAAATCAGGACCGCGTGAATCGCGATCCGGCTAAAACTGATAGACGGTTTATTCGCCAGACTACTCATCGCGCTTGGCCCTCAATTCGGAATACAGATAAGGCACCACGATGGCGAGAATCGCCCCGAGCATCAGGATCGCACTGGCCGAGCCCATGCCCATTTGGCCGCGGCTGAAGGTGAATGAGTACATGAACATTGCGGGCAGGTCCGAAGAATAACCAGGGCCACCGGCAGTCATCGCAGCGACCAAGTCAAAGCTCTTGATTGCAATGTGCGCAAGGATCATCACCGCGCTGAAGAACACCGGACGCAGGCTTGGCAAGACGACCTTGAGGTAGATGTGCGGCAAGCTGGCGCCGTCAATTTGCGCTGCACGGATGATCGATTGATCGACACCCCGCAGGCCGGCAAGGAACATCGCCATGATAAAACCCGAGGCCTGCCAGACCGCCGCGATAACCAGGCAGTAGACCACACGATTAGGGTCCACCAGCCAGTCCAGGCGAAAGCCTTCCCAACCCCAATCGCGCATCATTTTGTCCAAGCCCATGCCGGGATTGAGCAACCATTTCCAGGCGGTACCGGTGACGATCATCGAGAGCGCCATCGGGTACAGATAAATAGTGCGGATAAAGCCTTCGCGGCGAATCCGCTGATCGAGGAATACGGCCAACACCACGCCGACAACCAAACTGATGGCGATGAACATACCGCCGAATACTGCAAGGTTTTTGCTTGCGACCCACCAGCGATCGTTATCGAACAGGCGGGCATACTGGGTCAGTCCAGCCCAGTTGTAAGAGGGCAGAAAAGTGGAGGTGGTGAACGACAACACAAACGTCCACAGGATATAACCGTAAAAGCCGACCAATACGACGAACATGCTCGGCGCCAGTACCAGCTTCGGTAACCAGCGTTGAAGCACGTCGAGCGGCGAGGCTTTGCTGATCACAGCGATAGAACTCATTGAAAGCATCCACTTGAAGCATGATTTTGAAACAGGGCTATCCAGGCCACAGCCGTGTGTGAAACCGGGTTACGGTTTCATCAGCACGAACTGCGGCTGGGGTTTACGTGCGCTCTTTAATCCACAAGAGCATGAAACGGTTACTTGGCTGCTTTGACCGACGCCCACAACTGCTTGGCAGTTTTTTCCGGATCGGCTTTCGGGTCGTTGATGTAGTTGGTCACCACATCGAAGAACGCACCTTGTACTGCCAGCGAGGTCGCCATGTTGTGCGCCATGCTTGGCTGCAGGCCGCCCGTCTTGGCGTCTGCCAGGAAGTCTTTGGCAGCAGTTTGCGCACAAGAGTCAAACCCGTAGCTGTCCATCTTGTTCAGCATGTCGATACGAACCGGGATTGAGCCTTTGTTGATGCTGAAGACCTTCTGGAAGTTTTCACCCAGAGCGACTTTGGCGATGTCTTGCTGACCCGCCAACGTGCCTTTGTCCTTCTGTTTGAACACCGCCAGGGAGTCGATGTTGTAGGTGAAGGCCTTGTCGGTGCCTGGGAAGGCTACGCACTCATAGTCCTTACCAGCGACTTTCTTGGCAGCGGTCCATTCGCTCTTGGCCCAGTCACCCATGATCTGCATGCCGGCCTTGCCGTTGATGA
>NZ_JAMFRV010000322.1 GCF_026224925.1 Pseudomonas sp.
AGTCACTCAGGCAAGTGCACGGTGCTGGATCAACACCCAGGGCGCCACCACCACTGCCCATAACGACGGGTCACGCGCCAGAAGATCCAACGCCCTTGATTCATCTACCTTGCTGACTTGCCCGGCTGCAAGCCACGCAGCGACTTTGTCTGCTTGGTTAACAGCCACGGCCTCTGCGACCTCAATCAAATCCAGCGGTGGTTCGACCCACAACAGGGCACCCCTTGCAAAGAATGGTTGCAATTCATTCCAGGTAATTGAGGCCGTTTCGCCGAGCAGTTTGGCATAGAGGGTGCTAGGTTCTTGCGTCATGGGTTTCACCAAAGAGAAAATCGGCGCAATGATAGCGCCGCAATTTCTTCAGACAAACCCAGATTTAAGTGGTTGATTGCATGGGAGGTTCAGAATCATTTGGGGAACGGACCCACTTGTGCGGAAGGCAAGTGCGAGAAGTCGGTGTGATTCTGTCTCTTTCTGTCAATTAAGCGACATCCCTCTGTGTTGCCCCCCGTAGCCCGCTGTTCAAGGGATAAACCGGCGCTCTACACTGTACCGGTACAGTTACCGGGGATGACCGAGGGTCGTCAATCCGGTCCTGCAGCCTCGGCCGCCAGGATTATAAAAATTAAAACACAAGAGTGGAGCATCATGACTAAGGGTATTAAGCAGGTTTCCAAGCTGTTTGCCGCATTGGTTTTGGCCGGGGTTGCCAGCCATTCGTTCGCAGCTGACACCATCAAAATCGGCATTGCCGGCCCTAAAACTGGCGCAGTCGCTCAATACGGCGACATGCAGTTCAGCGGCGCGAAAATGGCCATTGAGCAAATCAACGCCAAGGGTGGCGTTAACGGCAAAAAACTCGAAGCTGTTGAGTACGACGATGCCTGCGATCCAAAACAAGCAGTCGCTATAGCCAACAAAGTCGTCAACGATGGCGTGAAGTTTGTTGTCGGTCACCTGTGCTCCAGCTCGACTCAACCGGCTTCTGACATCTACGAAGACGAAGGCATCATCATGGTGACTCCAGCGGCCACCAGCCCTGAAATCACCGCTCGCGGTTACAAAATGATCTTCCGCACTATCGGTCTGGACAGCGCTCAAGGCCCAACCGCGGGCAACTACATCGCTGACGTGGTTAAACCGAAAGTTGTCGCTGTCATCCATGACAAGCAGCAGTACGGTGAAGGCATCGCCACCGCAGTGAAGAAAACCCTCGAAGGCAAAGGCGTGAAGGTTGCCGTGTTCGAAGGCATCAACGCTGGCGACAAAGACTTCTCGTCGCTGATCGCCAAACTGAAACAAGCAAACGTGGATTTCGTCTACTACGGCGGCTACCACCCAGAACTGGGTCTGATCTTGCGTCAGGCTAAAGAGAAAGGCCTGATTGCTGGCTTCATGGGCCCAGAAGGCGTGGGTAACGCTTCGATCTCGCAGATTGCTCAAGATGCGTCCGAAGGTCTGTTGGTAACACTGCCGAAATCGTTCGACCAGGATCCTTCCAACAAGGCTCTGGTAGCAGCGTTCGCAGCGAAGAAAGAAGACCCAAGTGGCCCGTTCGTGTTCCCGGCCTACGCCGCAGTTGAAGTGATCGCTGACGCCATCACCACCGCTAAAAGCGAAGATACCGCGAAAGTAGCAGCAGCCATCCATGCGGGCACGTTCAAGACCCCGACTGGCGACCTGAGCTACGACGCCAAAGGCGACCTGAAAGACTTCAAATTTGTGGTCTACACCTGGCACAAAGACGGCACCAAAACCGAAGCCCCAATGAAATAAGCTTCGAGTGTTGTGACTCACCCAAAGCCCACTGCATCCACAGTGGGCTTTGTTTTACGAGGTAAACGGGTCGAGACCTGCGCTACAGCAACTCTTCCCCCCTGAAAATCTTGAAACCGTCACCAGTGCCTCACTGAGCTCACGTCAAACGTGGACGAATACCATGACGCGCGAGCGGCAAACGACTTCACCAGTGGACACTCGTAGGTTTTTAGGAGCGCCGTAATGCCTGAGATAGATTTCTATCACTTTTTCCAACAGCTGATAAATGGTCTGACCGTTGGCAGTACCTATGCCCTGATCGCCATTGGCTACACCATGGTTTACGGCATCATCGGCATGATCAACTTCGCCCATGGCGAGGTGTACATGATCGGTTCGTACGTAGCTTTCATCGCCTTGGCAGGCTTGAGCGCCATGGGGCTGGACAGCTTGCCGCTGCTTATCACTGCCGCTTTTGTCGCCAGTATCGTTGTGACCAGTGCTTATGGTTACGCCATCGAGCGCGTTGCTTACCGCCCTTTGCGCGGCAGCAACCGTCTGATTCCGTTGATCTCGGCCATTGGTATGTCGATCTTTCTACAGAACACGGTGTTGCTCGCTCAAGATTCCAAAGACAAATCGATCCCCAACCTGATTCCCGGAAACTTTGTGTTCGGCACCTCCAGCAGTCATGAGGTGGTGATTTCGTACATGCAGATTCTGATTTTCCTCGTCACCCTGGTCGCCATGCTCGCGCTGACCTGGTTCATCTCTCGCTCTCGCCTGGGCCGCGCCTGCCGCGCCTGCGCTGAAGACATCAAGATGGCCAACCTGCTCGGCATCAACACCAACAACATCATTGCCCTGACCTTCGTTATCGGTGCGGCGCTGGCTGCGGTCGCCGCGGTCTTGCTGAGCATGCAATATGGTGTGATCAACCCCAACGCTGGCTTCCTCGTCGGTATCAAAGCGTTTACCGCAGCGGTACTCGGCGGCATCGGCAGCATTCCCGGCGCCATGCTTGGCGGTCTGGTATTGGGTGTAGCCGAAGCCTTTGGTGCCGACGTGTTCGGCGACCAATACAAGGACGTCGTGGCATTCGCGCTGCTGGTGCTCGTGTTGTTGTTCCGGCCTACCGGCCTGCTAGGTCGTCCGGAGGTTGAAAAAGTATGAGCAAGCATCTCAAATCGGCGCTATTCAGCGCCTTGCTGGTGGTGGCCGTCGCCTACCCTATTCTCGGCCTTAAGCTGGAAATCGCTGGCGTCAATCTAACGGTCATCGGCGCCAGCAATATCACGTTGATCGCCATTTTCGGTTGTTCCATTGCCATGTTTTTCCGGGTGCTGTTTCAGGACCAGATCAACACTGTATGGCGCGCCACACCGAACATGCCGCGCATTCCGACAAAGACCACCAACTTCCTGACCCTGCCTTCCACCCAGCGCTGGATAGTGCTCGCCATCATCCTTATCGCGCTGGTGTGGCCGTTCTTCGGCTCACGCGGCGCAGTGGACATCGCCACGCTGATCCTGATCTACATCATGCTTGGCCTGGGGCTAAACATCGTGGTTGGCCTGGCCGGGCTACTCGACCTGGGTTATGTCGGTTTCTACGCCGTCGGTGCTTACAGCTACGCGCTGTTGTCGCATTACTATGGGCTGGGCTTCTGGATCTGTCTGCCGATCGCCGGCTTGATGTCAGCATTGTTCGGCTTCCTGCTGGGCTTTCCGGTGTTGCGTTTGCGTGGTGACTACCTGGCAATCGTGACCTTGGGTTTTGGTGAGATCATCCGCTTGCTGCTGCGCAACATGACCGGCCTCACGGGCGGCCCGAACGGCATCAGCAACATCCCAAAACCTACCCTGTTCGGCCTGTCGTTCGAACGTGCGGCGGCTGACGGGGCACAGACCTTCCACGAGTATTTCGGCATTGCCTACAACTCGGTGAACAAGGTCATTTTCCTGTACCTGGTCGCACTGCTGCTGGCGCTATTGGCGCTGTTCGTCATCAACCGGTTGCTGCGCATGCCCATCGGGCGCGCCTGGGAAGCATTGCGTGAAGACGAAATTGCCTGCCGCGCATTGGGTCTGAACCCGACCATCATCAAACTCTCGGCCTTCACCCTGGGGGCTTCATTCGCCGGTTTTGCCGGTAGCTTCTTCGCCGCTCGCCAAGGCTTGGTGACGCCCGAGTCGTTCACCTTCATCGAGTCGGCGATCATCCTCGCCATCGTCGTGCTGGGCGGCATGGGCTCGCAACTGGGGGTAATCCTTGCCGCCGTAGTGCTGATCCTGATGCCAGAGTTGATGCGTGAGTTCAGTGAGTACCGCATGTTGATGTTCGGTGCCTTGATGGTGCTGATGATGATCTGGCGTCCACAAGGTTTGCTGCCAATGCAACGTCCCGAAATGAAACTGAAAGCGGAGCCGCATTCATGAGCCGTCCGCTTCTGCAAGTCAGCGGCCTGAGCATGCGCTTTGGTGGCTTGTTGGCGGTCAATGGCGTGGGCCTGACCGTTAACGAAAAACAAGTGGTGTCGATGATCGGCCCGAACGGTGCCGGTAAAACCACTGTTTTCAACTGCCTCACCGGTTTCTACAAACCGACGGCGGGCACCATCTTGTTGGACGGCGAAGCCATTCAAGGCCTCGCAGGCCACGAGATTGCCCGCAAAGGCGTGGTGCGTACATTTCAGAACGTACGTCTGTTCAAGGAAATGACGGCGGTGGAAAACTTGCTGGTTGCCCAGCATCGTCACCTCAACACCAACTTCCTGGCCGGCTTGTTCAAGACCCCGGCGTTTCGCAAGAGCGAGCGCGAGGCGATGGACTACGCCGAACATTGGCTGGAACAGGTCAACCTGAAGGAGTTCGCCAACCGCCCTGCAGGTACGTTGGCGTACGGCCAGCAACGCCGTCTGGAAATCGCTCGTTGCATGATGACGCGTCCGCGCATCCTGATGCTCGACGAACCGGCTGCCGGTTTGAACCCGCGTGAAACCGAAGACCTCAAGGCGTTGATCGGCATGTTGCGCAACGAACACAACGCCACGGTGTTGCTGATCGAGCACGACATGAAACTGGTCATGAGCATTTCCGACCACATCGTCGTGATCAATCAGGGCACACCCCTGGCCGACGGTACGCCGGAGCAAATCCGCGACAATCCTGAAGTGATCAAAGCCTACCTGGGGGAAGCGTAAATGCTGCAATTCGAAAACGTTTCCACCTTCTACGGCAAGATCCAGGCGCTGCACTCGGTCAATGTCGATATTCGCCAAGGCGAAATCGTCACCCTCATCGGCGCCAACGGTGCAGGTAAATCCACCCTGCTGATGACCCTGTGCGGTTCACCACGCGCCCATGCCGGCAGCATTCGCTACATGGGCGAAGAGCTGGTCGGGCTGGACTCTTCGCAGATCATGCGTAAAAGCATCGCGGTAGTGCCCGAAGGCCGTCGCGTGTTTGCCCGCCTGACCGTGGAAGAAAACCTCGCCATGGGCGGGTTCTTCACCGAAAAAGGCGACTACCAAGAGCAAATGGACAAGGTCTTGCAGCTGTTCCCTCGGCTCAAGGAGCGCTTCCATCAGCGTGGCGGCACCATGTCGGGCGGCGAACAGCAAATGCTCGCCATCGGCCGCGCACTGATGAGCAAACCCAAGCTGCTGCTGTTGGATGAGCCGTCGCTGGGGTTGGCACCGATCATCATTCAGCAGATTTTCGAGATCGTCGAACAACTGCGTCGCGACGGTGTGACCGTGTTCCTGGTGGAACAAAACGCCAACCAGGCCCTGAAAATCGCAGACCGGGCCTATGTGCTGGAAAACGGCCGGGTGGTCATGCAAGGGACGGGAGCAGAGTTGTTGGTAGACCCGAAAGTGCGGGATGCCTATCTGGGTGGTTGAGTAGCGTGTGGTGTGACTAAAAAACGACCTACGGGTCGTTTTTTTGTGAGCCATCGTTTTCGTCAACAAGCATAAATCTCATGAAACTTTAACCATGTGACAATTACCTGCAGGGGGTGCCTGCTACATCACAGCCGTTCAAGGGCGTTACTGCTGCGGGCGAACCAACCCAGCAGGTAATCCGCAAGGACTTTGGTACGGCGCGGCAAACCACCCACGTAGGGATGAACCAGATACAGCGGCAAACTGGGTGTTTGATAATCGCGCAGCAACCACAGCAAGCGGCCATCGGTGATTTCGGAGTGCAGCATGTAGGACGGCAGTCGAGCGATTCCCGCGCCGACCAGGGCGGCCTTCTTCAACAGGCTGTAGTGATTGCTGGCAAACGGACCCGAGACATGCACCCGGGTCAGTTGATGATCCTGATGGTAATCCCACTCGTTACGACCACTGTAATGACTGTTCAGCAAGCACTGATGTTCGCTCAATGACCGTGGATGGGTCGGTTCGCCGTGGCGCTCCAAATAAGCCGGGCTGGCGCAGGTCAACTCCTGCATGGCGAGCAGTGGTTTGGACACTAGCCTTTCATCGCTGCCCACGCTGGTGCGTATCGCCAAGTCGTACCCGTCGCGGTGCAAATCACGAAAGCCATTGTTGAGGTCCAGTTCAATGTGCACCAACGGATGTTTTTTTGAGAATTCCATCAGCAACCCATCAAAAAACGTTTCGCCCAGTGACACAGGAACCGTGATTCTCACCGAGCCGGATATTTCGTCGCTCAATCGTGCCAACGCCTGCCTGGCGCGTTCGACCTGAACGATCAATGCCCGTGCCTGCGGCAACAACGCAGCCCCCGCAGGCGTAAGGCTCAGGCTTCGGGTGGTACGGTGCAGCAGGACCACGGAAAAGCTGGTTTCCAGAAACTTGATGCGCTTGGACAACTGACCCTTGCTGCACCCCAGCCGTTGCGCCGCCAGCGTAAAGCTGCCGGCCTCGACCAAAATCGCAAATGCGACCAGATCATCCATTTCACTCATTC
>NZ_JAMFRV010000323.1 GCF_026224925.1 Pseudomonas sp.
CATGTCGCGCAATTGCCCGGCCTGATCGAAATAGCCCCAACGGCCTTCAATCCCGACCTGCTCTGCCACGGTAATTTCCACGTGGGAAATATGATTCTGGTTCCACTGGGTTTCGAACAAGCTGTTGGCGAAACGCAAGGCAATCAAGTTCTGAACAGTTTCTTTGCCCAGGTAGTGGTCGATCCGGTAGACGCGGTTTTCCGGGAAGAACTGGGCGACCGCATCATTGACAGTCCGCGAGGACGCCAAGTCGTGGCCAATCGGCTTTTCGAGTACCGCGCGGGTACGTTCGGTCAGGTTCACCGAGTCGAGGTTTTCGCAAATCGCGCCGTACACCGAAGCGGGTGTGGCGAAGTACGCGATCATCGTCTCGGCGTCGCCCACTCGCTCAGCCAATGCGACATAATCGTCGGCCTTCAGAAAGTCCACGTGCAAATAGCTCAAACGCGCTTGAAAACGGCTGACCACGGTTTCGTTCAGTTCAGCAGCGGGTACGAAGCGGCGAAGGTGACTGTCGATGTTCGCCAAATGCTGCTGTTCGTCGCCAGGTTCACGCGCGAGCGCCAAAATACGCGTGTCGGCGTGCAGCAGTCCGGCTTGATCAAGTTGATACAGGGCAGGAAATAGCTTGCGTAATGCCAGGTCGCCCAAGGCGCCAAACAAGGCAAAAGTGCACGGTTCAACCGTTATCAGGGGCATAATGTTTGTTCTTTTATCAAGTTAGGCTACAAATACCTTTTTTAAAGGCGGTATTCAAGGCCGAATGTAGTAATAACCACAACATTACGTCTAAAACCAGATTCCTATGGTGATCGACGAGGCCCATCAGTACGATAGGCCACCTTTGCCCGTACTTGGAAGACTCTCGATGACAGGCAGCTACGGAGCGTTTCTGACACCGGCTTTACAAGGATACTAAATGGACCGCACCCGCAATCTCCTGGAACATATCCAGGGCCGACTGGAAGACTTGAACAAGGCCGAACGCAAGGTCGCCGAGGTGATTTTGCTCAACCCGCAACAAGCAACGCGGCTGAGCATCGCTGCTCTGGCTCAGGCTGCTAAAGTCAGCGAGCCCACGGTCAATCGCTTTTGCCGTTCCTTTGGTGTCAGCGGCTACCCCGAGCTGAAACTGCAACTGGCGCAAAGCTTGGCCAGCGGTGCAGCCTATGTAAGCCGCGCAGTGGAGGCCGACGACAACCCCGAGGCTTACACCCGGAAGATATTCGGTAGCGCCATTGCGTCGCTGGACAGCGTCCTTCAACAGCTAGACCCGAACTTGATCAGCAAAGCCGTGGACCTGTTGATTCAGGCACGGCAGATCCATTTCTTCGGCCTCGGTGCTTCTGCTCCGGTGGCGATGGATGCCCAGCATAAATTCTTTCGCTTCAACCTGGCTGTTACTGCCCATGCCGACGTACTGATGCAACGCATGATTGCTTCTGTGGCGCATACCGGAGAGTTGTTCGTGATCATTTCCTACACCGGTCGCACCCGGGAGCTGGTGGAAGTGGCACGTATCGCCCGCGAAAACGGCGCATCGGTTCTCGGGCTGACGGCTGAAGATTCACCGTTGGCCAAGGCCAGCACCTTAAGCCTGAATATCCCACTGCCCGAAGACACCGACATCTATATGCCCATGACGTCACGAATCATCCAGCTCACCGTGCTCGACGTACTGGCGACCGGTATGACCTTGCGTCGAGGCGTCGACTTCCAACCCCATTTGCGCAAGATCAAAGAAAGCCTCAATGCCAGCCGCTATCCAATTGATGATGAGCTGAATTGACCATTTGATCCTCTGTAGGACCGAATTCATTCATATCGGGAACCGAGCCGCGCGGTGTATCAGGCATAACGAGGCGCGGCATTCGCGAACAAGTTCGCTCCCACAGGGATAATGAGTTGCCCGAAGTCCAGCGACATGCAGAGATATCGGTGGGAGGGAACTTGTTCACGAAGCAGGCAACGCGGTGTATCAGACATACCGAGTCGTCGGCATTCGCGAATGAATTCCCTCAGGGCTCATCCCAGGCCGGCTGTCAATGCAACAAATGAGCCTGCAACGTCAGGTGCACTTTTTCCCCCGGCGCGAGGCTCAGGGTGCTGGCGCCTCCCGACGCGGCTTCAACGCAGACAAAACCCATTGCTTCAAGGCCGCCCACGCCCATCAACGGGCGACTGCCAGGGTGCCAGACCACGGTGTTGGTGCTGTCGCTGGTGTCGATGCATAAGCTGCGTTGCCACGCTTCGTCTTGCAGCTGCAACTCCCCTGCATGGTTAAACAGCCGCTGACAGCCGCCATCGACCCGCAACTCACCTTTCTGCAGGCAAGCTTGTCGGTTGAGTTGGTCGTAACCGCTGGCGCCGTCGAGGCCCTCGAGTGCCACATCGGCCACGTCGCTGATGCGCCAGTAAGCGTGCAGTGCATGGCTGAACAAGCACGGTTCGGTGTCGTCATGCTGCGTACTCAAGCGCAACTCCATGCCCTCCCCCAGATCGGCATGCAGGTCGACTTGCCAATCCCACAGCTTCAGCCGCCAATGCAAGTGAACGCCCGCCTCGTCCTCGGTGCTGTCGATCAGCTTCCAATCGAGCAGCCGTGCCCACCCATGCGAGGGCCACACGCCCTCGCTGGGATGACGGCCATACCAAGGCCAGCAAATCGGCACACCGCCGCGGATCGCGCCGACTTGTGGCCAATGCGCCGCGCACCAAAGCCAAGGATGCTGGCCCCTAGGCTGAAAGTGCAGCAATTGTCCGCCCTGACGGCTGAATACCGCTTGGCAAAGCGGGTGATCGATCACCAATACATCGCGCTGTTGATAGCGCTCCCACTGAAAGGTTGGCCTGGCCCGCAACGAAGTAAAAAAACGCTGTAGCGGATGCTCAAGCATGTACCACGGTCCTGAAAATCATGTCGCCCAAACCTTTGGTGAAGATGCCTGCACTGCACCAAAAAAAAGCGGATAGCCATGGCTATCCGCAAAATGCGCACAGAGGGTGGAGCTTATTGCAACCGCGTTAAAACACCGTCTGAATTTTCAGGCC
>NZ_JAMFRV010000324.1 GCF_026224925.1 Pseudomonas sp.
CTGTTCGACATAGTTGCAGGCGATGATCGTCGCGGCCAGCAGCATGCCGACCAGCAGCGGCCCCTTGCGGGCGATGTCCAGCGAACCGGTCTTCTTCAGCAAGCGGTCGGAGATGATCCCGCCCAGCAACCCGCCGGCGAAGCCGCACAGGGCGGGCGCGGCGGCGGTGAAGCCGGCTTGCAGGATCGACAGGCCGCGCTCCTTGACCAGGTAGATCGGGAACCACGTCATGAAGAACCAGGTAATGGAGGTGATGCAGTACTGCGCAAGAAAAATCCCCACCAACATTCGGCTGCGGAACAACTGGCCGATTTCACCCCAGCGCATGCCTTTGCCGGAGTTCGCGGCCTTGCTCTTGATGCCTTCCAGGTCTACCAAGCCTTCGCCAGCGCGAATGTATTCCAGTTCTTCGGCGTTCATTTTCGGGTGGCTGATTGGCAGGTAGTACAGCTTCCACCAGACCGCCGCGATCACCAGACCGATGACACCCATGATGATGAACACGTATTCCCAGCCGTAGGTGTAGCAAAGCCAGCCCATGATCGGCGTGAACAGCGCCAGTGACAGGTATTGCGCACTGTTGAATATCGCCCCGGCAACACCGCGTTCCGATGACGGAAACCATGCCGCGATAATCCGCCCGGAAGCGGGACCGACCGGCGATTCGGCAGCACCGAGCAAAAAGCGCAACGCCAGTAGCAAGGGTACGACCATCCCGATGAAGTGGACCATGCCCATCATCACCGTGAGGCAAGACCACACCGAAACGGCGATCATCATCGAGCGCTTCGAGCCAATCCAGTCAGTAAACCAGCCGGAAGGAATCAGGAAGATCACATACGCCCAGCTGAACGCAGAGAACAGATAACCCATCTCCACCGAGCTGATGCCCAGTTCTTTGCCCATGTCGGTACCGGCCACCGACAGGGCGGCACGGTCGCCGGTGCTCAGCGCCAGGACGATGGTAATGAGCGCCAGAATCAGAAACCGATAGCTGGTTTTTTTTGCAACTGCCGACTTTGCCGACGCAGAGGTGCCGGTTGCCGATTCAGCAATGACAGCGGCAGGCAGGTCTTTGCCAGAAAGCGCATAAGGCTGGTGGTTGTTCATATCGGGCCTCATATAGTTATTGTTGTAGCGAGTACTCAACCTGCGACGGCGACGATCTGCCGTGCAGGGTCCTTCATGCTTCTAAGCGTTCTGTGTGTCGGCCTCGGTGTAATCCACTGCCGCCCATTCAAAGTACTTTTTCAGCTCCGTGATTAGCGCCACATGTGCCGGGTGCGGCAGGTAACGATTGACCGCGTCGGCGTCGTCGAAGCTGGTTTCCAGCAAATACTCCCAGCAGATCGGGCGGTCCAACTCGTTGGCCGAGACCTTCCAGCTACGGGCGAAATCAATGTCTTTGCGTAGGTCGCGCATCCACTGCACCAGACGGCTTTCCAGCTCTGGTTGTTTGTCCACGCCCGGCAAGCGGCGGAACATCACGATATGTTTCATCATGGCAAAACTTCCTTATTCGCTGAGCGCCCAGGCAGGCGCATCTTGCAGGGCCAGTGGACGCAGGAAACGCTGCAGTGCGGCATAGCCGACTGAGGTTGATTGCGGCTGTGTCGACGCAGGCCACGGCCCGCCATGCTGTTGCGCGTGAGTCACTGCGACCCCGGTGGGTACGCCGCTGAACAACACGCGACCGGCAATGCTCCGGGCTGCACGCAGTAGCGTCCGGGTGTCGTCGGTGTCCTGTTCAAAACCCCATAACGTGGCAGTCAGCGTGCCGCCGATGGCGTCAAAGACTGATACCGCCTGGTCTACCGAGCGGACCTTGATCACTACAGCCGCTGGGCCAAAGATTTCTTCGCGCAAATGGGCGTCGTCGATAAACGCTTGGGCTTCAATCTCGAACAAGCGTGGCGCTGGTCCGTCGCCGTCGGCGTGCGGTTGAAACAGTGGGCGTGCAGCCGTCGCATGGTCGAGGCGAGCAACGCCGTCATCGAAACCGCGACGCATGCTCGGGGTGAGCATCTTGTGGGTGGTCAATGGCTGCAGTGCTTTGCTTAGCAGCTCGATAAACCGCTCGCTCGCGGCGTGATCGAACACGATGATCACACCAGGACTGGTGCAGAACTGGCCGCAGCCCATGGTGATCGACGCGGCCAATGTTTTGGCGAGATTTTCAGCGTCGCGTTCCAGGATCCCCGGTAATGCCAAAAGTGGATTGATCGAGCCCAGTTCACCGAAAAACGGCACAGGCCGAGCACGTTCGTTGGCGACTTTCCACAGCGCCGTACCGCCTTGATACGACCCGGTAAACGCCACCGCTGCAATCTGTGGATGAGCGACTAAATGTATGCCGGCCGCACGGGAAGCGCCTTCCACCAAGCCCAACAAGCCGCTCGGCAAACCGTGTTCAGCCAGAACACCTTGTGCCACTTCGTGCACGGCGCGGGATAAGCGCGGATGACCTGAGTGGGCTTTGACCACCACCGGACAGCCCGCGGCGAGGGCCGATGCGGTGTCGCCACCGAGCACGGAAAAGGCAAACGGGAAGTTGCTGGCGGAGAACATTGCCACCGGCCCCAGGGGCTGTGACACACGGGTTAACCGCGGACGACCGGCAGGTGGAGGACCGGCAATGGCTTGGTCATCGATGCGGGAGAAAGGCACGCCGGCTTCGACTTCATCGGCGAACCCACGCAGTTGGAACGCTGTGCGGGCAACTTCTCCAGTGAGGCGGCCCGCGCCCAGCCCGGTTTCTTCATCCGCCAGGGTAATAAGCGCTTGTTGATGCTGTTCCAGTGCATCGGCCAGGCCGCGTAGCAGCTTAGCGCGCACGGTTGCTGACGATTCGGCCCACGCGTCGGCTGTAGCCGCAGCTTGCGCAACGGCCTGATCGATCAGTTGGATGTCAGGAGTGCTCATTTCGCAGCTCCGCTCTTGGTGTGCGCATTTTCGGGCTCAAGGTTGTAGCCACGGCCGGTGTAATCAAAATCCACCAGCTCATTAATGGCCACTTCCTTGTCCGCAGGAGAGGCGTAATAGGCACGGATCTCTTTGATGAGTCCGCTCTGTTCGTCGAACACGTACCACTCGTCCCCACGCAGGGCGGTGCCGAGTTTGCCTTTCCAATGAGTCCACTCGATCACGGCTTCATGGCTGTCGTGGCTGACCAGGATTTTTTCGATGGTCCACTGCGATCCCAGGTTTTCCACGCACCAGACCCATTTGGCGGCGATGGTTTCGGCAGTGCGCCATGGAATATCCGGCAGCCCCGCCGGGAAGTAATGGACCGCGTCCGGGGTAAAGCAGGACAGCAGCGCGGCATGGTCACCGGCGTTGCAGGCTGCGAAGTAGCGGCGGATCAGCGCCGCGTAGTTGGCTTGGTTTACGGCACTCATCAGTTCGCCTCCTTACCGATGATGCTTGGAATGTCCGGACGACCGGAGGCAACCCACGCGTGGTAGTCGGAAACCGACGCTGGGCTCGGCGGGTAAACGCCCCACAGCGGCTCACCAGAGGCAATGCGCATGGCCAAGTACCCTTCAATGTCGTCTTGCACCAGGCAGAATTC
>NZ_JAMFRV010000325.1 GCF_026224925.1 Pseudomonas sp.
AGGCGGGACCGGTGGTAAGCGGCAAATGGGGACGCGAGTCCGAGCCGATTACGCTGCACGTTTCGGGTAAAAAGATTGAGATTGGACAACATCTTGCGCTTGAGCGGCGTGCTCAGTTTGCAGCTGAGTTGCGCATATGGCTGCGGCGTTGTTCCTGAGGCATGCGTCCGAGCCTGACCGGCGCCACCGGGCAGGCTCGAGTCTGAATGGTTAATTTGGGTAAGGAAGCTATGAAATCAATCAAGCGAGCCCTGGCGGGCGGGCTGGCGATCGGTGGCCTGCTGATGGCGGGCGGGGCTTATGCCGTCGACGTCAAGGATAGTCCCGGAGGGCCGGCCGTTAATGAGCTGAATTTCCAACCGCCGGTGACCCATATCGCTCAGGAGCTCTACGACCTGCACACGGCGATGTTGCTGATTTGCCTGGTGATTTTTGTCGGCGTATTCGGCGTGATGTTTTATTCGATTTTTGCGCACCGCAAGTCGAAAGGATACAAAGCAGCCAATTTTCATGAAAGCACTACGGTTGAAATTCTCTGGACCGCCGTGCCGCTGCTGATCGTGATTGCGATGGCCGTGCCCGCGACCCGTTCCGTGGTCGCGATGAAAGACACCTCGAACGCCGACCTGACCGTCAAAGTGACGGGCTATCAGTGGAAGTGGGGCTACGACTACATCAAAGGACCGGGCGAAGGCATTTCGTTCATCTCCTCGTTGTCGACACCGCGTGATGAAATAGATGGTCGCGCGCCGATCACCGATACCTATTTGCAGGAAGTCGACCACCCGCTCGTGGTGCCGGTTGGCAAAAAAATCCGCATCATTACGACCGCGGCCGACGTGGTGCACTCGTGGTACGTGCCGGCTTTCGGCGTCAAGCAGGATGCGATTCCCGGTTTCGTGCGCGATACCTGGTTCAAGGCCGAGCGCACCGGCACCTTCCGTGGCTTCTGCACCGAGCTGTGCGGCAAGGAACATGCGTTCATGCCGGTGGTGGTGAACGTACTGTCTGAGGGCGACTATGCGGCATGGGTCAAGACGACGCAATCCGCGGCGCTGGCGGCAGGTGCTGCTACAGCGGCCCACACCGGCGACTACTCGCACGGCGAACTGATCGCGAACGGCCAGAAAGTCTATATGAGTAACTGCGTCGCCTGCCATCAGGCAAACGGCAAGGGCGTCGGACCCTTCCCTGCGCTGGATGGCGATCACATCGTGAACGGCCCGGTCTCGGACAACATCAATATTGTGCTGCACGGCAAGGGCCAGATGCCGGCTTGGGGCAATGACTTGAGCGATCTCGAGATTGCCTCGGTGGTCACCTATATTCGTAATTCGTGGGGTAATCACACCGGCCAGACTGTACAGCCCGGCGTGGTCGGCGCCGCGCGTGACGGCAAGACGCTGCCAGGCGGCCAAAAACAGGCGGCCAGCCCGGCGCCTGTCGAGAGCAGCAAGGCCGCCAGCTGAGAGTTGCTTCGGGCGCGAGGCTGCGCCCGGTGTGCGAATTAAAAGATTTGCCCGCGCATTCCCGCGGGCATCGTAGTCAAGCGTAAGGAGAGGGGTTATGTCGACGGTCTCGCACGATCACGTGGTGGGTCACGATCACGATCACGCGCACGGTTATCCGCAAGGCTGGCGGCGCTGGCTATATGCCACCAATCACAAGGACATCGGTACGCTCTACCTGATTTTCTCGTTCACCATGTTTATGGTGGGCGGCGTGATGGCGCTGATTATCCGTACCGAATTGTTCCAGCCGGGCCTGCAGATCGTGCGTCCGGAGTTCTTCAACCAGATGACGACCCTGCACGGGCTGATCATGATCTTCGGTGCGATCATGCCGGCCTTCGTCGGCTTCGCGAACTGGATGGTTCCGCTGCAAATCGGCGCGCCCGACATGGCGTTCGCGCGGATGAACAACCTGAGCTTCTGGCTGCTGCCGCCGGCCGCGTTCCTGCTGGTGGTTTCCCTGTTTTCACCCGGCGGCGCCAGCGCTGCGGGCTGGACGCTCTATGCGCCGCTGTCGGTGCAAATGGGCCCGGGCATGGACCTGGGTATTTTCGCGATCCACATTCTCGGCGCTTCGTCGATCATGGGCTCGATCAACATCGTCGTGACCATCCTTAACCTGCGCGCTCCCGGCATGACGTTGATGAAAATGCCGATGTTCGTCTGGACCTGGCTGATCACCGCTTTCCTGCTGATCGCCGTGATGCCGGTGCTGGCAGGCGCGATCACCATGCTGCTGTTCGATCGCCACTTCGGCACCTCGTTCTTCAATGCGGCAGGTGGCGGCGACCCGGTTCTTTATCAGCACGTATTCTGGTTCTTCGGTCACCCTGAGGTGTACATCATGATTTTGCCGGCGTTCGGCATTATCTCGCAGGTGATTCCGGCGTTCTCACGCAAAAAACTGTTCGGCTACAGCTCCATGGTGTACGCGACGTCGTCGATCGCGATCCTGTCGTTCATGGTGTGGGCTCACCACATGTTCGTCCCCGGCATGCCGGTGACCGGTCAGTTGTTCTTCATGTACGCGTCGCTGCTGGTGGCCGTGCCGACCGGCGTGAAGGTGTTCAACTGGATCGCGACGATGTGGCGCGGTTCCATGACCTTCGAGACGCCGATGTTGTTCGCAATCGGCTTTCTGTTCGTGTTCACGATGGGTGGCTTTACCGGTCTGATCCTGGCGATTGCACCGCTCGATATCGCGCTGCACGGCACCTATTACATCGTGGCGCACTTCCACTATGTGCTGGTGGCGGGTTCGCTGTTCGCGCTGTTCGCCGGCTGGTATTACTGGTCGCCGAAGTGGACCGGGTTCATGTACAACGAACTGCGCGGCAAGATCCACTTCTGGGGTTCGTTGATCTCGTTCAACGTGACGTTCTTCCCGATGCACTTCCTTGGCCTGGCCGGGATGCCGCGTCGCTATGCCGATTATCCGGCGCAGTTCACCGACTTCAATCAGGTTGCGACGATCGGTGCGTTCGTGTTCGGCTTGATGCAGGTGTACTTCCTGTTCTGGGTCGCGCTGCCGGCTTATCGCGGCGCCGAGAATCATCTGGAAGCGGGCGACAAGCCGTGGGATGGCGCCGAGGGGCTGGAGTGGACGTTGCCGAGCCCGCCGCCGTTCCATACGTTTGAAACACCGCCGGTGGTTGAGTAAAAGCTGCCCGCAGCACACTGTATTGTTAGTGCCGGGCTCGCGCCCGGCTTTAGAAAAGATCATGAACCAGAAATCGCAGGTAACCCTGACTGAGCAGCAACGTCGCGCATGTTTTCGCGGCGGGATGATTTTGTTGGGTATCGTGTTGGTGTTTTTTGTCGCGTCGATCGCCAG
>NZ_JAMFRV010000326.1 GCF_026224925.1 Pseudomonas sp.
CGCGGCAAACCCGTCAGCTTCGAGTCGCCTCTGGCGGCGTTGCAGTCCGGGATCGCGATGATCCATCAGGAACTCAACCTGATGCCGCACATGAGCATCGCCGAAAATATCTGGATCGGCCGTGAACAGCTTAATGGCCTGCACATGGTCGACCATAAAGAGATGTACCGTTGCACGGCAGAGCTGCTTGCACGCTTGCGCATCAACCTTGAGCCACAAGACCTAGTCGGTACGCTGAGCATCGCCGAGCGGCAAATGGTCGAAATTGCCAAGGCGGTGTCGTACGACTCAGACATCTTGATCATGGACGAACCTACATCCGCTATCACCGAGAAAGAAGTCGCTCACCTGTTCTCGATCATTGCTGACCTCAGGGCCCAGGGTAAGGGCATCATTTACATCACGCATAAAATGAACGAAGTGTTCAGCATTGCTGATGAAGTGGCCGTATTTCGCGACGGCGCTTACATCGGCTTGCAGCGTGCCGACAGCATGGATGGCGATAGCTTGGTGTCGATGATGGTTGGCCGAGAACTGAGTCAGCTGTTCCCCGAGCGTGAACCACCCACGGGCGAGTTGCTGCTCTCAGTCCGTGACTTGCGTCTGGACGGCGTGTTCGATGGCGTTTCATTTGATCTGCACGCCGGGGAGATTCTCGGTATCGCCGGGTTGATGGGCTCTGGCCGAACCAATATCGCCGAAACCATTTTCGGCATCACTCCTAGTGACGGTGGCGAGATTCAGCTCGACGGTGTCAGCGTGCGGATCACCGATCCCAACCTTGCGATCAAAAAAGGTTTTGCTCTGTTGACCGAGGATCGCAAACTCAGCGGCTTGTTTCCCTGCCTGTCGGTGCTGGAAAACATGGAAATGGCGGTCATACCGCATTACGCCGGCGGTGGTTTTATTAAGCAGAAAGCCTTGCGCACCTTGTGCGAGGAAATGTGCCAGAAGCTCCGGGTAAAAACCCCGTCGCTGGAGCAATGCATCGACAACCTGTCTGGTGGCAATCAGCAAAAAGCCTTGCTGGCCCGCTGGTTGATGACCAATCCGCGCATCTTGATTCTCGACGAGCCCACCCGTGGCATCGACGTTGGCGCCAAAGTAGAGATCTATCGACTGATTACCTTCCTGGCCAGCGAAGGCATGGCAGTGATTATGATTTCTTCGGAATTGCCTGAAGTGCTGGGCATGAGCGACCGCGTCATGGTGATGCACGAGGGCGAGATGATGGGCATGCTCGACCGTGGCGAGGCGACCCAGGAACGGGTGATGCACTTGGCTTCTGGTAATTCGATTCACTAGCGGGTCGACGCCGCAGATAGAGGAATAACCGCTATGAACGCAATTCTGGGAAACAAACCTGCCGCCGTCCCGGCCAAGTCGAAACGGCGTCTGCCCACCGAGCTGAGCATTTTTCTGGTGCTGATCGGCATCGGCCTGGTCTTTGAGGTGTTTGGCTGGATCGTTCGTGATCAGAGCTTTCTGTTCAACTCACAGCGTCTGGTGCTGATGATCCTGCAAGTCTCGATCATTGGTTTACTGGCCATCGGCGTAACTCAGGTGATTATCACCACGGGTATCGACTTGTCCTCGGGGTCGGTGTTGGCGCTGTCTGCGATGATCGCTGCAAGCTTGGCGCAAAGTTCGGATTACACCCGAGCGGTGTTCCCGTCGCTCACTGACTTGCCGGTCTGGATACCCATAGCTGTGGGCTTGGGTGTGGGGTTGCTGGCAGGAGCCATCAACGGCAGCATCATTGCGATCACCGGTATTCCGCCGTTTATCGCGACATTGGGCATGATGGTCTCGGCCCGTGGCTTGGCGCGCTTTTATACCTCGGGCCAACCGGTGAGCATGCTCAATGATTCCTACACGGCTATCGGTCAGGGAGCGATGCCGGTCATTATCTTCCTGGCAACAGCGGTGGTGTTCCATATTGCCCTGCGCTACACCAAATATGGCAAGTACACCTACGCCATTGGCGGCAATATGCAGGCGGCGCGTACGTCCGGCATTAACGTCAAGCGGCATTTGATCATCGTCTACAGCATCGCGGGTTTGCTGGCGGGTCTGGCAGGTGTCGTGGCATCGGCGCGGGCAGCCACAGGGCAGGCAGGCATGGGTGTGTCCTACGAGCTGGACGCGATAGCCGCGGCAGTTATCGGTGGCACCAGTCTGGCGGGCGGGGTAGGGCGCATCACCGGCACTGTCATCGGCGCGCTGATTCTGGGCGTCATGGCCAGCGGCTTCACGTTTGTCGGGGTTGACGCGTATATTCAGGACATCATCAAGGGCCTGATCATCGTCGTCGCGGTGGTGATCGCCAGTACCGCAACAAGCGCAAAATCAAACGCTGATCGCAGCATTCTCTCCGGGGCCAGCTCTGGCCCCTGTAGGCAAGATACACATTGCCCGACATCTTCGTAATGCCCCACCAAGGAACTCAACCCCGGCCTTGAGGGTCAGACCGTCACTTGGACCTCGCACAGAGTCCGACCGGTGGTCAAAAAGTCTCTTTCTGATAGTCTTTAGCAACTTGTTGAGCAAAAACGATTCAATTAGGTTGCTGTAGCCACTGCCCGGCCTTAGACTGCCGGCCCTCATAAATTGAGTGCCAGGTGGCGCTTGGAGACTATGGCGCTTTTTCGGCAACGCTGAGTCGCTCCCTAATTCGCCCTAATGCACGTATTTTTTATAGAGAAATAAATGACAAAGGACAAGTTGCTGGCGATGCCGGCCGATGACTACATGAACGCAGAGCAGCACGGCTTCTTCGTTGAGCTGCTGCAAGCCATGAAAGTCGAGATCCACGCGCGTATCGATCAGAGCCGTATCGCTATCGAAAGCCTGGACACGCCTGCCGACCCTGCCGATGCGGCTTCGGTCGAAGAGGAGCGTCATTGGTTGGTCAATATCATTGACCGTGACCAGCGCATGCTTCCGCAACTGGAAATGGCCCTTTCGCGCATTGGCGATGACAGCTTCGGCTGGTGTGAAGACAGCGGCGAGGCTATTGGCCTCAAGCGCTTGCTGATCAGCCCGACCACCAAGTACTGCATCGAAGCCCAAGAGCGTCACGAGCAGATCGACAAGCACCAGCGTCAAGCCTGATTGGCCTGATAACCGGCAGTGGTTCTGCAGGGGGCATCTGGATGTCCCCAGTAGTTATCCGCTGGCTGCATGCTCCTTTTGTGACGCGGGCTCATTGCGCGGTGTTCGTCCCGCCAAAGTTACAACTAACGACTCATAGCTAATGGCCAATGTCTGGCGTTTAATGCAGGCATAACAACCATAAGCGCAAATGGGTGACGAACATGGCTGGAGATGGACTTCTCATTGGAACGCTGGTGTCGCAGGCGCACGCCTCGAACGGCACACCGACCCCGAACACTCCCCTCGGCGCCGCTCGCTGGTTGACTCCTCTGCTGCAAAGCGTCGTGCTGTGCTTGTTGCTCCTGGCAATGGCGTTGCTTGGCCTGTCGGTTTATATCTGCCTGCCGCTGGCACTGGTCCTGATCTGGCTGCCTCGCCTGTTGACCTCGCAACCCACGTCAGTGGTTACCTCCAACAGCAGCGACAGTATTGCCGAATTGACTCGCGATCTGTCGTACGCCACAAGCCACAACGCGTTGTCTGCTGCCAGCGTGGCGTTTTCAGTGGGTCAACTGGCGAGCAAGGTCCAGTCACAACTGGACGCGGCAGAGCAGATTGTCAGCAGCGCAGACGTCATTATCGCCACTGAACAGGTAACCACGCAGCTCAGCCAGCAAGCGTTAAGCGCCGCCAGTGAAGCCCGCCAAAGTAGCGATGCCGGCCGCAGCGTATTGGCCGAGTCCATCAGCCGCATGCACCAGTTGAGCGCGCGCGCCGTCAACAGCCGCGAGCTGATCGAGGCGCTCAACCAACGCAGCGCGGATATCCAGCGCGTTACGCTGGTCATCCAGTCAATTGCCAGTCAAACCAACTTGTTGGCGCTGAACGCGGCCATCGAAGCCGCACGTGCCGGTGAACATGGCCGTGGTTTTGCTGTGGTTGCCGATGAAGTGCGCGGTTTGGCGGGGCGTACCGCTGGCGCGACCGAAGAGGTCGGTCAGATGGTAGCGGATATTCAGCAACGCACCGGGCAAGTGGTCGAGCAGATAAGGCAGCTGTCCAGTGACCTGGACACAGGCGTGGAGCAAGTCGAGCGAACGGGTCAGCATTTGGAAAACATTGCACGGTTAGCGGCCGGAGTGGAAAGCCAGATCGGCGAGATAGCGGCGGGTGCGCAAACTACTCAGAAGCAATTGGGCAGCCTGTTCGTCGCCGTCGAACAAATGCGCGGTGATTTGGCCATTAGTGACGAGCAAACCCAGCAATTGGCGAAAGCCGCAATGCAGATGGAAGGGCAGGCCGAAACCATTAGTCAACGGTTGGCGCAGGTTGGGCTGGACGACTATCACCAGCGAATTTACGACTTGGCCCGTGAGGGTGCGCTTCAAATCTGCGCTCAATTCGAAGCCGACATCGAGCAAAGAAAGATCAGCCTGGAAGATTTGTTTGACCGCAGTTACCAGCCAATCCCTAAAACATCGCCCCCCAAGTTCCAGACGCGGTTTGATCGATACACCGATCAGGTACTCCCCGCGATTCAGGAACCGTTGTTGCTGCGTCACGAGGGGCTGGTGTTCGCTATCTCATGTACACCACAAGGTTACGTGCCGACACATAACAACGTATTCAGTCAACCGCTGACTGGAGACATTAAAATCGACACCGTACAGAACCGCACCAAGCGCAAATTCGATGACCGCACGGGCATACGTTGCGGCAGTCATCAGCAGCCAGTACTGCTGCAAACCTACACCCGCGATACCGGTGAATTGATGCATGATCTCTCGGTTCCGATCATGGTCAAGGGCCGTCATTGGGGTGGTCTGCGTTTGGGCTATAAACCCGAAGATCAGCCACCGTCGAAGCGTGGCTAGAAGGTGCCAATTTGCAGGGCGTTTAAGTTAGAGGCAGGTATTAAATCCTTCGTTTACGTGGGAAATTTCTGAAATACAGTGATGGTCTTGACGTCGGTTCGTGGCTGAGCAAGCTGGTTTAAATCAACAGTAATTATTGATTTAAGCAGTCTAATCCTCAGCTGCATTCCACAGGCATAACATCATGGGTTCACTCTTTAAAATTTCACGGGCAGCGTACGGCGCTCAGGTTCAAGTGAGAGGCGTTACGGTGCGTATCGGCCTGTTCTTCGATGGAACAGGCAACAACAGGACCAACAGCCAGATCGCTGCCGATTGCCGTGCCCAGGCACAGATCAATGACAATGCTCATACCGCCGCTTGTGCTGGACGGCATGATAATTTGGCAAGCAGTTACGCTAATGATGTAACAAACATTGCACGCTTGTGCGAGCTCTACTCCTTACGACTCAAAGCGCAGGAGTCGGCTGGCGGCCTGTGTGTCTCTGTGCCGATTTATATCACTGGCATAGGGACAACCTCCGGCAAGCAGGACTCAGTGTTGGCTGGGCAGAGTTTCGGGCGCGGTTCAACAGGTGTTCTTGCAAAAGTCGCTTCGGCAATCAAACTCGTCCGTGATGCGCTCATGGCCTTCCGGGAAAATAATCCGGGATGCGTTATCGACGGGCTGGAATTTGACCTGTTCGGATTCAGTCGGGGGGCAGCGGCGGCTCGACATTTCGCCAATGAAGTACTGAAGCAGCAAAGCGGTGCGCTGAGTCCTTTGGTCAAGCTAAAGAGCATCGCATGGGGGCACGAGTTTGCTTGGCAGGCAGGCAGCGTTCGATTGAAAGTGATTGGTCTGTTTGACACGGTTGCGGCGATCGGGAGTGTTTCCGACCTGGGCAATATCAGGGACGCCGATAGTGGCCAGATCAACATCTACCTGCCGCCGGGCTGTGCGCAGCAAGTGCTGCAACTGGTTGCCGGTGACGAGCAGCGGCGCAACTTCCCGCTCAATAGCGTGATGCCAGGTTGGCCGAAAGAAGTTGTGCTGCCGGGCAGTCACTCTGATATCGGCGGTGGGTATCATCTGAATATTCGCGAAAAACTGCTGCTGACCCGACCTCGGCGCAGTGTTGTTGCCTCAAATACACGCTTCCATGCAACCTCCGCCTGGCGAGAAAGCCAGGCGGATCTTCAGGCGTTGGATACCTGTGAATGGCTCGATCCGATGGATGCGAACGCGTCGTTATTTATTGATTGCCAGGAAAACTACCCCAACGTGGGTAGTGACACCGTCGGGGTGAAGGCCGTTTTGGCAGCGGTGAGTATCAACCGCCGTGTCTATGGTCATCTCTCTCGGATATACCTGCGGGTGATGCACGAATTGGCTGTCGCCGAGGGCGTGCCGCTGGATCCCGTGCCTGACAGCCCGGCGCTGGGGCTGGTGCCGGAGTTAGAGGTGATCGCAGAGAAACTGATTACTTATGCCAAGGGCGGCCCTGATACGCTGGACGAAGGCGAGCGACGTCTGTTGCGTAGGCGCTATATACACACCTCTGCGCATTGGTGTGCCTTGGTAGGCACTGGGGCAAGCCGCAGTCGAGCGATCTTTGTGCATGCCCCAGAGCCAGGGGGCAGGGTGTTCCATCCTAATGTCGGCCAGCGAGGCTATCCGCAGTAAGGGCAGGGCTGACCTTCTAAACGAGTTTGTTACCGGTGATGTAACGGAGCTATGCAGGGGATAGCTTTTTCCCTCGCACACTAAACACTAAGATGGCTGCATCGTTTAGTGGGTAATGAATCCTCGGGAGAACGCTCATGCACAGTAAACTCGATGTGGCCGTCATGATCGGAAGTGGTGTCCCCCCTTCAATTCTCGCCATGGGACAGCGTATTTGCTGGGTGGTCTTGCTTAACGGCGAGCGGCGCGGAACAGCGTTCGCCAGTCGCAGCGACGCTGAAGAGTGCCGCTCGGCTTGGGCCGCGCAGTTGTCGTCAATAGCCGCTTAAGCGCTGAGATCAGCGTTTAAGCTACTTGGATTCGTGCAGCAATACATTCAACTCATCGACTACCGGCGCCCAATCAGCGTCCATGCGCAATTCATCTTTGAGGAATTCGGCCTGTTCTGGTGCCCAGAATTCGGCGTCTACCAGTTTGACGTTTTCTGGCAATGGCCCATGACGCTGAACGAATGCGTCAATGCTAGCTTGGTCGGAATCGAGGCCCAGTTGTTCAAACAAGGTTTGCAAGGTGGGTGTGGTCAGTTCCATGTCATCTCCGTGGCGGGCAAATAACCCGTTTAATTGGCAGAAACCACGCTCAAGCCGTGGCAAAGCATCAGAGGCGGTGACCCGGCAAGAGTTCGGATGGAGATACCCGCAGTTCACTATTCAATTCACAAAAGATCTCGGGGCTAGCGTATACCTCTGTAGACCTTCGGCAGCTCTTGCGAGCCAAGCGCGCCCGCGTCTACAGCCAGTTTCAGTTCCTTGGCGGATTCTTTTGCAGCTGTCGCGGCGACATCGGCGGTTTTAAACCAGCGGTCTTTTTCAACCTGATGATAGCTGATGGCGTGTTTCCCTTCCTTGGCGCGCATTACGATCACCGCTTGGTACTCGCCTTCGACTTCTCTGGATTCTCCCCAGATGAAGAATTCGCCGATATCAAATTCAGTCACTATTACCTTCCCATGGATGACGATTTGCTACGCTATGGCGCGCTGATGCATCGCCTGTAGTCTTGGATGTGCGCGAGTATGGCAGTTGTTGGCCTGTTCAGGCGTGGTTTAGCGTTAACGATGACGAATGACACCTGGCTAAATCGCCCCGTTGGGCATCTTCTGTCTTGTTCTGACCTATTCTCTAGCACGACAGTTGCCGTACAGTGGACGAAAGGTATATATCCGTAGGGCGCTGCTAGCCGGTAGAATTGCGTTCTTTAATCCTCTGGATTACCGCCCGATACTCCAAGGCCGCCCCTAGTCTGATTTCCTGCACGGCTGGAATCGCTATAGCGGAACGCTGGCCGTGTGGATCGACATCCGTTTTCTGTGGCGCCCGACACTATCGGGCAAGCTCATTTTTCAAGCTCGAGGATTTTTCATTGGCAGTCAGTAACCTGGACATGCACGCACTGTTCGTACTTGGCGATCTTCGCGCCAAGTTGGTCAAGCAATTCCAATCCCGTTTTGTTTATGTCACGGAGCAGAACGCCGAAGGCATTTACATCGCTGAAATTGACACTGAAACCGCGCTGGTGGTGGATGACAAACCCCGGCTTGAACTCAAAGTAGGCGATCATTTTCGCGCCGCTGTATTGCCCAGCCGAGAAGGCGGTAAGTTCGAACTGAAATTTCGCGATATCAAGTTGACGGTTTACGGCTTGGGCGAATATGCCTATGTCGACACCGTAGACGGGCACGGTATCTTGTTTAAGGAAGGTCAAACTGTCGTGACTGTGTTCGCCGCTCACGAGCAGTTGCAAGGCACGCTGACCAAGACGTTGAAAGCTGTCACTGGCAAAGCTGCGAAGTGGCGTAAGGGCGAACTGACCTTCAAGGCCAGCGAGTAATCGGCTTAACTTCCGCCGTCGCTGCCTTCTCCACTGACTTCCGGCGGTACATCATCGCCGGCCATGCGTTTACGAAACAGCCCGGTGCGTGCCAATAGCAATGTCGTAACCGGCATCGTGATCGCCAGCAATATTGGAATCAGCCAGGCATGCAGTACAGGTCCGGACTTTAACGCTGAGAAATAAATGATCGAAGCCAGCGCCACTAGCCACGCGCCCAGCGTGGAGGCCAATGCTGGCGGGTGCATTCTCTGGAAGAAGTCTTTCATCCTCAGCAGGCCGAGGGCGCCGGTTAAGGCAAACAAGCTGCTGGCAAGTAACAGCAGTGCGGTAATCACTTCGACCCATAACGGC
>NZ_JAMFRV010000327.1 GCF_026224925.1 Pseudomonas sp.
ACAAGAGCAAAAAGTACAGCTGGAATTTCTTGTCCGCACCGCAAAAAAACCTTAACGGCCGCACGCTGCATACCCCTCGGGGCAAGGCGCTTGGCGGTTCCAGCTCGATGAACAGCATGATCTACATTCGCGGACACGCCAGTGACTACGATCGCTGGGCCCAAGCCGGTTGCGTTGGCTGGGACTGGAACAGCGTGTTGCCATACTTCAAAAAATCCGAAAACAACCGCATCGGCCAAGACCCGCGTCTGCACGGCACCGGGGGCGAGTTGTACGTCGATGTTGCCCGCGACCCCAACCCGGTCTCGAGCCTGTTCATCAAAGCGGCAGAACGTGTAGGGCTCAAGCGCAACGACGATTTCAACGGTGATTACCTGGAAGGTTGTGGCATTTACAACCTTACGCAAAAAGATGCCAAACGCCTGTCCAGCTACCGCGCGTTTGTGGCGCCTGTGCTTGATCGCCCCAACCTCACCGTAATCACCGACTGTTCGGTGAAGTCGTTGATACTCGAACAGCGTGTTGCCAAGGGCGTGATCGTTCAGGTGCAAGGCAAGCAACAATCGCTGACGGCGCGCCGCGAGGTGATTCTTTGCGCGGGTTCGTTCGGCAGCCCGCAACTGCTACTGGCCTCCGGGATAGGCCCGGCAAGCGAACTGGAGAAGGCAGGGGTCAAGGTTCAGCACGACCTTCCCGGCGTGGGTAAAAACTTGCAGGATCACCTCGATGGTTTGATCACAGTGCGCTCCAAAAGCCCGCTCACACTGGGGTTTTCCCTCGGTTCACTGCCGAGCATTTTGATGTCGCCGTTGCGTTATATATTCAACAAAAAGGGTTGGTTGACGACCAATTATGTCGAAGCAGGTGGCTTTGCTCGAACGCCGCTGGCAAGCACCCTACCCGATGTGCAGATGCACTTTGTACCCGGCTATCGCAGCCACCGCGGACGTCTATTTGAATGGGGTCACGGCTACGCGGTACACACCTGCGTCCTGCGACCGAAAAGCATCGGCGAACTGCGACTTGAGCGCGGCGGCCAGTTGGTTATCGACTTCAACTTCATGTCCGACCCAGCCGACGCTGCGGTGTTGATCGAGGGTTTGAAACTGACCCGCCGAATACTCGCGGACAAGCAGTTCGACGCCATTCGTGGCGAAGAGATGCTGCCAGGCAAAGCCGTGCAGACCGATGAGCAATGGATGACGTACCTGCGTGAATACGCCGCCACGGTGTTCCATCCGGTGGGCACCTGCAAAATGGGCACCGACGCCATGAGCGTGGTCGACCTGGACCTGAAGGTGCACGGCGTGCGGGGTTTGCGAGTGGTTGACGCGTCAATCATGCCCACCCTGATCAGCGGCAACACCAATGCCCCCTGCATCATGATCGGTGAAAAAGCGGCTGATTTGATACTGCATGGCAATAGCACTATTCACGCTGAAACCACACCATCTGTAGGAACCAACTTGTTGGCGAAAGGCTTCACGCGGTCTGCCTGATAAACCGCGCCGCCTGCTTCCCGATATAGGTCCCACAGGGATTCAGGTGATACACAGGCGCACTTGATCCAGATCTTGATCTTGATCTTGATCTTGATGTAGATCTTGGCTCGCAAAAAAAGCAGGCCGAAGGCCTCCATTACATGCCCCGTAAAACCATAGAGGCCGAGCGAAGCGAGGGAAGTTGAGCGAAGCGAGACCCATGGTGGGGCAAGCGTTTTGGCGGGACCTTTTTGGCGTTTGAAAAAGGTTCCTCGCTGTAAGAGCGAAACCATACTTCCAGCAACCAAAAATAATGAATACACAGCCCAAAACCCAACGCCAACACACAACACGCCCTTGACCCTAACCCCTAAACCAGCAGAACCGCAGGGCCTTCATTTTTTGGCGTCTGAAAAAGGTTCCTCGCTGTAAGAGCGAAACCATAAGACCAGCAACCAAAAACGCCGGATATACACGCCAACCTCAGCGCCAACCCAACGTGCTTGCACCCCAATCACAGCCCATTTTTTTCCTCGCTAGCGACGACAAATTTACTAATTTTCCTACCCCCCGACATCAGCCAAGATCAAGCCTGCCACACAGAGGCAAAAGGTCCGTCAGAGACCGCACGTATTAGTTTTTGGCGCTACGCCCCACTGCCCCGAAATAGTCGAAATAAAAACCATCATTCCGGGAGTGTTAAATGATCAAGTCTTTCGTATCGCGCTGCATGCGTCCCTTGGCCCTGACCGCAATCGCTGCCGGCATGGCCAGCGCTGCCCAGGCAGGCACGCTCTCCATCGGCCATACCACGTGGGTCGGTTACGGCACGTTGTACCTGGCCAAGGACCTTGGCTATTTCAAGGACAACGGTTTGACGGTTGAATTGCCAACCATCGAAGAAGCATCCATGTACATGGCAGCACAAGCGTCGAGCAAGTTGTCGGGCTCGGCCTCCACCCTGGATGAAATCCTCAAGTACCGTCCGCAGTTCTGCTTCAAGGCCGTCGCGGCCCTTGATGAAAGCTATGGCGGCGACGGCGTGCTGGTGGGCAAAGACGTCAACAGCCTGCAAGACCTCAAAGGCAAGTCGGTGGCCGTCAACGAGGGTTCGGTATCGCAGTTCTGGCTCGCCTACCTGCTGAAGAACGCAGGCATGAAGATGAGCGACCTGACCATTCAGAACATGACCGCCGACGATGCAGCCACTGCGTTCATCGCCGGCCGTGTTCCTGCGGCAGTTACCTGGGAACCGCATCTGTCAGCCGTACGTAACAAGAAACAAGGCAAAGTGCTGGTCGACAGCAGCAGCACACCCGGCGTAATCGTCGATGTTGTGGCACTCAACTGCGATGTCATCGAGAAACAACCGGATGACGTCAAAGCCTTGGTAGCGGGTCTGTACAAGGCCGTCCAGTACACCAAGGACCACCCAAACGAAGCCTACGCGATCATGGCCAAAGGTGTCGGTGGTTATCTGGCTGACCCGGCCGAACTGGCTGCTGCGGCCAAGGGCGTACGCTTCTATGACCAGGCGATGAGCGAAAAACTGCTGGGCTCCAACGGCAGCACCGGCGACGCCACCAACGTCATCAAGTTGGCGAATCAAACGGCCACAGAACTGCAAGGCAAACCGTATAACGTCAGCTATGCAGATCTGATCGACAACCGTTTCATCAGCCCGAAATAGGAGCCGGCTATGTCCAAGCGTAACTCATGGCTGAACCGTTGCATCACCCCGAAAACCAGCTTGCCGATGCAGGTGATCTGGAGCGCCAGTGCCCTGGCCTGGATTCTGCTCATCGGGCTGTGGGCGGGCTTGTCCTATGGCGGTCTGGTGGCTGCGATGTTCCTGCCTACTCCCGGGCAAGTACTGGACGCCGCCATTCGTCTCAGCCGTGACGGCACCTTGGGCGTGCATGTCTGGGCCAGTCTGGAAGTGGTGATGGTCGGGTTCGTGATCTCTTCGGTGGTCGCGGTCCCGTTGGGCTTGTTGATGGGCAGCTTTCGAGTGGTTCAAGCGTTTCTCGAGCCGCTGGTCAACTTCATCCGCTACCTGCCCGTCACCTCGTTCGTGCCGCTGTTCATTTTGTGGATTGGCATCGGACTGGAACAACGGGTATCGGTCATCATTTTCGGGGTGTTTTTCCAGCAAGTGGTGATGATCGCCGACGTGTCGAAGGGTATCTCCAAAGACCTGATCAACGCGTCGTACACCTTGGGTTCCAGCCGTCGGGATGCGGTGATCCACGTCATCGCCCCGGCTTCGTTGCCCGGCGTGCTGGACACATTGCGGGTCACCATGGGTTGGGCCTGGACATACCTGGTCGTCGCCGAACTGGTGGCCGCATCAAGCGGCCTGGGCTACCTCAGCCTCAAGGCCATGCGTGGCTTTCAGGTCGACGTTATTTTCCTGGCCATCGCCGTCATTGGCCTGCTGGGTCTGATCACCGATCAACTCTTTAGATTTCTTCGTTTGAAGGTGGCCGCATGGGCTCAGTAAACGCAACTTCCCAAAGGCTCGCCACCCCCGTCAGCGTGGCGCCAAATGCTCCCCCGCAACTGAAAGTGGACAACGTCAGCTTGCGCTACCAAACCCCGGCTGGCAGTACGTTTACGGCACTGGAGCAGGTGTCGTTCGAGGTGCCTGACGAGCAGTTCGCGGTATTGGTCGGTCCTTCGGGCTGCGGCAAATCCAGTTTGCTCTACCTCACCGCAGGCCTTGCCGAACCGACGTCGGGGGAAATCTTCGTCGGCGGCAAACAGGTCGACGGACCCGGAGCCGACCGTGGCATGGTGTTCCAGGGCTACACGCTATTTCCATGGCTGACCGTACGGCAGAACATCGAGTTCGGACTCAAACGTCGTGGCATGCCATCCAAGGAGCGCAAGGAGGTCGTCGAGTACTACCTCAACGAGGTCGGCCTGACGCGTTTTGCCGACAACTATTCCAAGCAGTTATCAGGCGGCATGATGCAGCGGGTCGCCATCGCTCGCGCGCTGGCCAACGACCCGAAAATACTGCTGATGGATGAGCCTTTCGGTGCGCTGGACAGCCAGACCCGCCTGCAGATGCAACAACTGCTGCTGAAGGTCTGGGAGCACAGCAAGAAGACCGTCCTGTTCGTGACCCATGACATCGACGAGGCGATCCTGCTGGGTGATCGGATCTTCGTCATGGGCGCCCGTCCGGGACGCATCAAGAAAGTACTGGACGTTCCCATCGAGCGCCCAAGAAATCTCGACATGGTCATGGACCCGGAATTCATCAGCATGAAGAGGAATATTTTTCATCTGCTGCATGACGGCCCAGAAGAGCACTAAAGGCTACTGTGGGACCGAATTCATTCGGGAAGCAGGCGGCTCGGTTTATCTGAAATACCGCGTTGTTTGCCTTCCCGAATGAATTAGCTCCCACAGGTTGAACGCAGACATCCCTGTGGGAGCTAATTCATTCGCGAAGACGTCAGTCCGTACAACGTTATTTTCAGAGCAAACCCTACCCGGCAATCCGCACCGCGAGTTTGACCAGACTCAAATCACTGCCCAACGGCGCGCCGTCTTTGTTGATCAGTGGCAGCCCGAGCCACTTTGCACAGGTGTTCAAGCACTGGACCGGAGTGTCGCCCAGCGGGTATCGGCAAAAGTAGAGCAGATGGCTCTGACCTCACCCAAACACGCTGCCCCAACGATCCCGAAATACCTCCCAAACCTCTGGGTTAATCAAGTGTGGAGGGCGCTCACCCCGCATCATCGCCGCTATCTGATTAGCCGACGAGCGCGCGACATTACGCCGACCACCGTGGGTGACCCCTGCCGTGTGAAAAGTCGCGACAACGTTGGCGAGTGTCATCAATGGGGCGTCTTGACGAGGCGGCTCGACTTCCCAAACATCGAGCCCGGCGCCGCGTAGATGACCTTCACTCAATGCGTTGTACAGCGCCGCTTCATCATGGATGCCACCACGGGCTGTAGAAATGAATACAGCCCCCGGCTTCATCGCAGCAAACTGCTCAGCGCCAATCATATGGTAGGTCGAAGTATTCAACGGGCAATGCAGTGATACAAAATCACTCTGTTGAAGCAGCGCTTCCAACGTTGCCGGTTGGGCACCACGCTCTCGAATCTGTTCGGGGCTGAGCAGCGGATCATACGCCAACACGGTCAGGCCAAATCCTTGCGCGACCCGTGCCGTGCGGGTACCTATTTCGCCCAGCCCGATCAGGCCGATCGTACCGCCATAGATCTCATCCCCCATCAGCGCTTCACGGGTAAATCCGCTCTCATGACGCAGCTTGTTGTCTGACTCAACGACACGTTTGACCACGGCCAGCAGCAACGCAAAGGTATGTTCGGCAACCGAATGCGCATTGGCGCCCGCCTGATTGACCACCGCAATCCCTGCCCGACTGCAGGCCTCGACATCCACCGTGTCGTAACCGGCACCGCCCGAGGAGATGCACAGAAGGTTGGGGCACTGTTCAATCAACTGTGAGTTGACGAACCACGGCGCCGGCAGCTCATCTTTTGCCGCCGTAACATGGTAGGCATGGGCTGCTCGCAGCGCTGCCAGGGTGCGGTCATCATCGCCACGGCGAGCTAATACATTCAACGCCAGGTGCGGGTGAGAAGCGACTACCTCGTCAAACACCGGATTGATCCAGAAATCGAGTCGGCAGACCTGCGCCAAATGGGAGTGTGTGTTCATGGAAATTCTCTCAACAAAGGTTTCAGAAGACGAACACTGTCAGGCCTGAACATGGGCAACCGCTGACGGCTTTTGGTCAGCCTCGACGCTGGCGATGGGATGACTCGGTCTTGGCTCGATCATGGTCAGTACTACGATAAACGTGAGCAGTGAGCAAAGGCCCAAAAAGCCAAACACATAGTCCCAGTTGTAGGTATCCAGCAATAAGCCGACCACGAAGGGTGCGAAGGCGCCGCCGAGGGATCCGCCGGTATTTACGATCGACGCCGCAAAAGGCACCTTGTCTTTGGTCGCAAGGCCCATGGGATAAACCAGAAAGGTTGAGTAACCGATGTTCAGCAGGATACCGGCCAACAAAAACACTCCAGCCAACAACGCCGGTTCGCTGGGTGAGTTGAGCAGCACATACATCATGACGACGGTAGAAAAGGAAGTAATCAGCATGGCCGGCTTGCGTCGCTTGTCGAAAACACGGTCCGATAGCCATCCGCCCAACAGATTGCCAATGATCGCACCCACCCAAGGCGCGGCCGCCACCATCCCCATTTTCATCACGGAGTAATGCTTCACGGTGATCAAGTAGGTGGGAATCCAAGTCATGATGGCGTAGGTAATACCGACCAGCAGGAAGTAGCCCAGCGCACATGCCCACACGTTCCACGACCGCAAAATAGTCTTGTTGTCCGCCAGCGGTTGCACATCGCGGCTGCGGATGAAGGTATCAATCCAGGAGGGCCCTTTTGACTCGGTTGCCCGTTTCGGCCCGGAGGCGCCTGGGGTTTCCTGGATATAGCTCACCTCTTGCTGCGTGCAATGACGGCTCTGGGAAGGATCGTCCTTAACCAGCCACCACCACAACGCCGCAATAAAGAAGCCCGGTATGGCAAACAGGTAGAACACCTCGCGCCAACCATAAAGGCTGACAATCACGGCACACAGCGGTGGCACGAACGCGGGCGCAACCTTGATCGACGACATGAAGATTCCGGTGGCCAAGCCTTTTTCATGGGCCGGAAACCACCTATTGATGATCGACACAATACCGATGTTGATTGGGCCTTCAGCCGCGCCGAGAACCGCGCGGGCAACTTTCAGCTGCAACACGCTGGAGGTAAAACCGATGGCCAGTGTGGACAGCGATGTCAAGATCAGCGACCCCGTCAGAAACTTGCGGATGCCGTAGCGACTGAACAGGTAACCCGCAGGAATCTGCACCACCGCATAAGTGAGGTAGAACAAGCTGGCCAATGCCCCGATGTCGGTATTGGACAGCGCATATTCCTGTTTAATAAAAGGCACCACCACGCCGATGTTGGCACGATCGGCCCCGGCCACCATATAGGCCAGGAAGAACAGCGTAGCGACCACCCACCTGAAGCGGCTGGCTGGCTTTGATTGGTCATTCATGTTTTCACCGATGTTATTGAATTTATTTTCGGTAACTTTTTTGCAACTGGATAGGCGTTATGGGTCAGTCCAACAGGCCCTTCGCAGCGAGCGCAGATTCCATCCAGCTTTGCCTGAACTCACCCGTGGCAATCTCTGCCATGACGCGTTGTTCGTGCTCGGCATGCAGCCCGGCAAGCCGAAGAATTTCTTCCGCCTGATCCTGGGAAAAAGTGACCAGGCCGTCCTCATCACCCACCACAATGTCGCCTGGCGAGATGATCATGCCGCCGATGCTGACCGGGACGTTCACCTCACCGGGGCCATCTTTGCGCGGGCCACAATGCACCACGGCACGGGCATACAGCGGAGTATTCTCAAAGGCGACGACATCACGAATTGCGCCATCAACCACGTAACCGACACAGCCACGCATATCGGCATAGAGCTTTACCAGCTCGCCGATGACGGCATTATTGGTGTCACCTTGAGCGTCGATGACCAGTACATGACCTGGCTGCAGCATGGTCATGGCTTTGTAGACCAGCAGGTTGTCGCCGGGGCGGGTTTTTACGGTAAGCGCGGTGCCCACCAGTTTCCCGGTCTTATTCAACCGTAAAAGGCCATGTGCACCAACGTGCCGCCCCATGTTGTCGCTGATATGCGGCGTGACAACGTTAGCGAACGCTTTCACAAGTGAGGCTGCTGCAGGGGCACAGGCGGGATTGATTCGAAGACCGGGTAAAGACATGACGACTCCTGCACCTGAAGATGCTGTTTGTTGTTGTGGCTTGAGCGTGCCCCAAATTATTAGTCCGACGTTTTAATGAGAGAAAGTGATATTTTACGAACATTGGATATTCTAAAATAAGATGAATTAAGTCGATGGCGACATTCAAGCAACTCGAAGCATTGATCACGGTGGTGGATCAAGGAACCTTTGAATCAGCGGCTGCCCGCCTGCGCGTCGCTCAATCAGCCATCTCCCGGCAAATCCAGGAGTTGGAAAGCTGGCTCGGATTTGAGCTGTTTGATCGCTCTGCCCGCACCGCCCGGCTCACACCCAATGCCGGGGATATCGTTGACCAGGCGAGGCAAATTCTGCTCCAGCGAGAAACCGTCAACAGTTGTTTGATCAGTAACGACGTACTCAATCGAACGTTGCGACTTGGCATCACCGAACTCAGCGCTTTGACGTGGCTACCGCATCTAGTGAAAGCCGTTGCGACCCATTACCCGAAGGTACACATCGAACCGGAAATCGACTTGAGCGTGCGGCTGTACGAAATGTTGATTGCGGGGCAACTGGACCTGATAGTTGTTCCGGACGCCTTCCACTCCAACGGCTTGATCAAGGTTGCCCTGGACACTGTGAACAATGGCTGGTTCTGCGCGCCAGGCCTACTGGATCACACGCGTACATTGTCGTTGAAAGACGTTAGCCAGCAGACGCTATTGGCCCAAGGAAATCAGTCCGGTTCAGGCCTGTTGATGGGCCAGTGGTTAGCCGAGCACCATGCAGTGCCCGTCAATTACATCCCCTGCAGCAGCCTGGTGGCGCTGGTGGGGTTAGCGGTCGCGGGTCTTGGCGTGACTTACCTGCCCTACGTCGTCGCCGAACCGTCCTTGGCCAGTGGACAACTTGTGCAGGCCCGTGTCGAACCGACGCTGCCGGTAACAGCCTACGTAGCACTGGGACGAGCCGATACCTGCAGCCCCTTCCATCGACACATCCTCGATCTGATGCTACTGCACTGCAACCTGCAGAAACCCTACGAACGATCATCGCCTGCTCGTTCCCACCAAGGTGCATTCGATGGTCAACGTTAAGCAGATCGAAGCGTTCTACTGGACCGTTAAATTAGGCACGCTACAAAGAGCCGCCACCCACCTGTTCATTACTCAGTCTGCAGTGACCAAACGTCTCCAGGAATTGGAAAAAAATGCGTGTCAGCCGCTGTTTGAAGACAACGGACCAAAAACCCGACTCACCGCCAAAGGCGAAGAATTACTGATTACCTGTGAAGCGCTGATCGCAGGCTTGGCAGAGCTGCAAACCCTGCGAGGGAAAAACAGGCAGGTGGCGAGAAATGTAAAAATGGGGGTGACCGAACTGGTTACGCTGACCTGGTTTTCTTCATTTGTGGCAGGACTTAAAGCCGCTCATCCCGACGTGTCATTGCACCCCGACGTGGACCTGTCAGCCCGCCTGCAGCAAAAGCTGCTGGATGGAGACCTCGACCTAGTGGTTATTCCAGAAGACTACGTGACCTCAGCGATGACCTCGATCCACTTGCAGTCTATTGAGTTTGCCTGGCTCGCACCTCCCCATCAGTTTGCAGAAAGCAAAACCCTGTCGCTCAAAGAGCTCGCAACGTGGCCGCTGATTGTTCAAGGGCCGGACTCGGGGATCACCCAGCGCTGCGAGCAACTGTTCGTCCGCGCGGGTATCGATTTCAATCGGGTGTACGGGAGCAACAGCTTGTTTGCATTGGTTGCATTGATCCGCGCCGGGGTGGGATTGAGCTGCGTCCCCAGAGCCCTTTTTGCCAAAGACATTGAGCAGCAGGTGCTGCAGGAAGTATCCGTCCAAACCCCTCCACCACCGGTCAACTATCACTTGGCGATTCTAAAGCATGGGCACAGCGGGCTGACTGGGCAATTGGCAGAACTGTGCCGACTGGCCGTAGAGAACACCTAGCGAAAAACGGATGATTTTTTGGAGCGCCTGATGGGCTAGACCCACACCCAATCAGGCTCTCCCTATGCCCTATCAGAACCGCGGTTTAACCGCTTTCCACTCCGGCTTATAACGCTGCATCTGTTTCACGTCGTCGCGCTGGCGTATGCCGCAGCTGAGGAATTGGTCGTGCAGCTTGGCCAATTGATCGTGATCCAGCTCAAGGCCCAAACCGGGTGCGCGGGTGATCCTCACGCAGCCATCGACGATGGGAATCTTGCCGCCTTTGATCACCTCTTCGTCCGGCTCCTGCCATGGGTAATGCGTGTCGCACGCATAATCCAGATTAGGTACCGAGGCAGCCAGATGAGTCATTGCCATCAGGCTAATGCCCAAGTGCGAGTTGGAATGCATGGACACGCCGAGACCAAAGGTTTCACACATTTTGGAGAGCACCTGCGTGTCGCGCAGGCCACCCCAATAGTGGTGATCGGCAAGGACGATTTGCACGCTGTTCAGCGCAACACTGCGACGAAACTCGTCGAAATCGGTGACCACCATATTGGTCGCCAGCGGCAAGCCGGTGCGCTTGTGCAGCTCGGACATACCCTCCAGACCGGGCGTCGGGTCTTCGTAATACTGCAGGTCGTCGCCCAGTAACTCAGCCATTCGGATCGATGTTTCCAGCGACCAGTTACCGTTCGGGTCGATGCGTAGCGGGTAGCCGGGGAAGGCTTTTTTCAGCGCTTTGATGCACGACACTTCGTGTTCAGGTGGCAGCGTACCGGCCTTGAGCTTGATGCTTTTGAAGCCGTAAGCCTCGATCATGCGACGTGCCTGGGCAACGATCTGCTCCTCGTTCAGGGCCTCTCCCCAACTGTCCGGCTTATAGGGTGAATCAACATGCTGGGCATACTTGAAGAATAGGTAAGCGCTGAATGGAACTTCGTCACGGATGGCACCGCCGAGCAAGTCCACCAACGGCACATTCAGCGAGTGTGCTTGTAGGTCCAGAAACGCCACTTCGAACGCAGAATAAGCGTTGCTTACCGCTTTACTGGCATGCGAGCCCGGCGCCAGTTCTGCACCGGGAATGCTGGCGGGTTTGTTCGCGGCCACGGTGGCCTGCACGATGGATCGCAGCTGATTGAGGTTAAACGGGTCCAGACCGATCAGCAGCGGTTGCAGCTGCTGTTGGATCAGCAGCGCCGGAGCATCGCCATAGCTTTCGCCCAAACCGATGTAGCCGTTGTCGCTTTCAATTTCAATGATCGAGCGTAGCGCAAAGGGTTCGTGGATACCGCTGGCGTTAAGCAGCGGTGGATCACGGAAAGCAATTGGGGTGACGGTAACTCGGACGATTTTCAAGAGGTTGCTCCCGTTGGATCAGCATTCAAGGACGTATGACTGATGGATGATTTTTTTGCCAAGGCCTTCACGGGTTTGCTTATCAAGGCGCTCGGGGTGCCGCCACGAGGTGCCGTGCGGGCGAAAAAGATCACCACCGCCGCGACCAGTGAAGTAATCGCCAGGCCGTACATGCCGCCTTCGATGGAACCGGTTTTCTGCTCCAGAAAACCGAACGCAGTCGGCGCTACGAATCCGCCAAGGTTGCCGATGGAGTTGATCAAAGCGATCACCGCTGCCGCGATACGGGCGTCCAGATAGCCCTGCGGAATCGGCCAGAACAACGCCGAGGCCGCCTTGAAGCCAATGGCAGCAAAGCAGATGGCGACGAAGGCGAAGATCGGCCCGCCAATGGTGGACATGAACATACCGACGGCCGCAACCACCAACGTAACGGCAACCCAGGCTTGCTGGTGTTTCCATTTACCGGCCATGGCAGCGAAGCCATACATCGCGATGATAGAAATGATCCATGGAATCGAGTTGAAGAGCCCGACCTGGAAGTCACCAAGGTTGCCCATCTTTTTGATCATGCTCGGCAGCCAGAACGTGGCGCCGTAAATGGTCAGGGCGATGGAAAAGTAGATAAAGCAGAACAGCGCGATTTGCTTGTCGGCCAGCAGCTTGAACATGGACGGTTTGACCGTCTGCGAGGCTTCACGAGCCTGCTGTTCGTGCTCGATTGCGCCAACCAGTGCGTCCTTTTCTTCCTCGCTCAACCACTTCGCTTGGCGCGGATGGGATTGCAGCCAGAACCAGACAAAACCACACAGTATGATGGAGGCGAAACCTTCAATCAGGAACATCCACTGCCAGCCGTGCAGATTGAGGCCGTTGACGTGGAGCAGCGCGCCAGATACCGGGCCGGAGATCACGGAAGCAATGGCTGAACCGCTGAGGAAAATCGCCATGGCCTTGCCCCGTTCTGACGAGGGTAGCCATTGGGTGAAATAATAAATGATGCCAGGGAAAAAACCCGCTTCGGCGGCGCCAAGAATGAAGCGCAACACGTAGAAGCTGGTCTCACCGCGAACAAAGGCCATGGCCATTGCTGCCACGCCCCAAGTGAGCATGATGCGTGTCAGCCATGCGCGAGCACCGTAGCGTTGCAGCAGCATATTGGAGGGAACTTCGAATATCGCGTAACCAATGAAAAACAGCCCGGCGCCCAAGCCATAGGCGGCAGCGCCAATGCCCAGGTCGGTTTCCATGTGGCTGCGCACGAAGCCGATATTGACCCGGTCGATGTAATTGACAATGAACATGATGACGAACAGGGGCAACACATGGCGCTTGACCTTGGCCGCTGCGCGAGCGAGGACGGAGGGATCTGGTGGACTGTGTAAATGGTTCAAAACGCGACTCCCGATTTGTTTTTTTAGGGACAAACCGATCATGGACGCGCTCATTGATCCCGTCTAATCTAACTTGGCATTCGATTGATACCTGGATTAGATCAATGTTCGAACTTACTCAACTGCGCTGCTTTACCACGGTGGCGACAGAACTCAACTTTCGGCGCGCCGCCGAACGGCTGAATATGACTCAACCGCCCCTCAGTCGGCAGATTCAATTGCTGGAGCACCATCTGGGGGTCGACCTGTTCACGCGCACCACCCGCAGCGTTGCCTTGACTGCGGCGGGCCGAGCATTCTTCGTCGAAGCCCAGAATTTGCTGGAGCGCGCCCAGCAAGCGGCGGTCACTGCCCGACGCTTTGCCGAGGGCGATATCGGCACGGTCAACATCAGCTTTGTCGGCAGTGCAGTGTATGAATTCCTGCCCAAAGTCATCGCTGAGGCACGGCTCAAACAGCCCCATGTCAAAATCGACCTGTCAGAGATGAACACCTACCAGCAACACGAAGCCCTTCGCGCTCGGCGTATTGATTTGGGCATCGTCCGCGCGCCTTTACTGGAGCCGGGCTACGCCACTGAATGCTTGGTGCGCGAGCCGTTCGTGTTGGCCGTTCCCAGCCACCACCCACTGGCCAGCGCTGAAAACGTATCGGTCAAAGACCTCGATGCGCAGCCCTTCCTCATGTACTCCCACGCAGCCTACCCGCCCTTCAACGAACTGCTGACCGGCATGCTCCGCTCGGCCCGGGTCGCGCCGGAATACGTGCAATGGCTCGGCTCATCACTGACCATCCTCGCGTTGGTCAACGCCGGAATGGGGCTAGCCTTGGTCCCGCGTTGCGCTAGCAGTGTCGTGTTCAAAAACGTAGTGTTTCGCGATATTGATTTGGGAGAAGGCGTGCAAAGCGAACTGCACTTGATCTGGCACGAAAACAACGACAACCCGGCGTTTGCGATGTTGCTGGAAGGGATTCGACGGGCGGTGGTTGAGGGCTGGGGGATTTGAAGAACAGTATTCCTGCAGAGAATCGCGCCGCGTCCTTCGCAAGCAAGCTTACTCCCACAGGGTATTTGTATGTCTGAAGCTGTTGTGTGGATTGAATACCGAACATACACCCAAGATAAATTCCAACCCCCACTAATGCCCATGTCGTTCAAAATCCTGTGGGAGTAAGCTTGCTTGCGAAGGCAATATCATGACCCAAGATATCTCCGTAACGGATGAGGTCTTAAAGCTACGCCATGCTGACGGTGATCTGCCCGACATGCTAAAAGGCACGTCAGCGACCAACTAATCTGCCGGTGGTGTACTCCAAGGGTAGATCACTGATGAAGGACTTTGATATGACGACGCAAACCGAAACCGCCATCCTCGCCGGCGGCTGCTTCTGGGGCATGCAGGATTTGCTGCGACGCTACCCCGGCGTGCTATCCACGCGCGTGGGCTACACGGGCGGAGATGTACCCAACGCCACCTACCGCAATCACGGTACCCACGCAGAAGCGATCGAGATCGTGTTCGATCCGAGCCAGATCAGCTACCGACAAATTTTGGAGTTTTTTTTCCAGATCCACGACCCGTCCACCAAAAATCGTCAGGGTAACGACTTGGGTTTGAGCTACCGGTCAGCACTCTACTACCTTAACGATGAGCAGAAGCAGATAGCCCAAGACACCGTGGCCGATGTCGATGCTAGCGACCTTTGGCCGGGTAAGGTGGTCACCGAAATAGAGCCCGCGCGCGAGTTCTGGGAGGCAGAGCCGGAACATCAGGACTATCTGGAACAATTCCCCAACGGGTACACGTGCCACTTCATTCGACCAAACTGGAAGCTGCCTAAGCGCGCGTGAAAAGGAGACTGTCATTCTGGGGGGAGCGTGCGCCCCCCCGGCCAGTACTAACCGACTGATGGAAGGCTAAACCGTCCTAGCCGCTCACTGAGTGCCCTCAGCTGAACTACACTTGCTACCTGCCTTTTCGGGACCGATCTCCCCTTCCCAAAGGCATTCAAGACCATCGTGCCCTAGGACTGTCTCGCCCCAGGACCACGGTGCTATTGATCTCGCCGCCGCCGAGCGGGCAGTCACCTTCATCGGCGCCATCGTGCGGCGGCCTCTATCAAGGAGGCAATAACATGAACGAGGAAAAACTCCACGACTTCATGGGCAAGTTGGTAACGGACATGGGCGGCGCAGCGATGCTGGCGAACATGATTCTCGGCGATGAGCTCGGCCTGTATCGGGCCATGGCCGATAGTCAATTCCTGACCCCGGAAGCATTGGCCAGCAAAACCGACTGCAACCCCCGACTGGTTCGCGAATGGCTCAGCGCCCACGCAGCGTCTGGTTACATGGAACACAGTGACGGAAAGTTTCGCCTGCCTGAAGAACAGGCGATGACACTCGCAATCGAAGATTCCCCGGTTTATATGGCGGGTGGCGCAGTGGTAGTTGCGGCGCTGTTTCATGACAAGGACAAGCTGGTTGCAGCCATGCGCGGCGACGGCGCGTTGGCATGGGGCGATCACCATCCTTGCATGTTCAGCGGCACAGAACGGTTCTTCCGACCCGGTTACCGAATGCATTTGGTGGCCGAATGGTTGCCAGCGCTGGAGGGCGTGGTCGATAAGCTGAAGAACGGCGCCAAGGTAGCTGACATCGGGTGCGGGCACGGCGCCTCGACCGTGATTATGGCCCAAGCCTTTCCCGCCTCGCAGTTCGTCGGCTTCGACTATCACGCTCCGTCTATCGACACCGCGAATCAGCGTGCAGAACAAGGCGGCGTTGGCGATCGGGTACGCTTCAGCCAAGGCACCGCAAAAAATTATCCGGGCAACGACTACGACCTGATCTGTTATTTCGACTGCCTGCACGACATGGGCGATCCGGTAGGCGCCGCGCGGCATGCCTATCAGTCATTAAAGCCGGACGGCACGGTGCTGTTAGTAGAGCCTTATGCCACGGACCAACTGGACGGAAACGCCACACCGGTGGGACGGTTGTTCTATGCCGCCTCGACGTTTATCTGCACCCCCAACTCGTTGTCCCAGGAAGTGGGGCTCGGTCTGGGCGCGCAGGCCGGCGAAGCACGCCTGCGCGATGTACTCAACCAAGCAGGCTTCACCCATGTACGCCGGGCTGCAGAAACACCGTTCAACCTGATATTTGAAGCACGCAAGTAACAACACCACAACGCACAACGCCTCCACGAGGGAGGCGCTGTGCTTTGCGTAACGTTTGCGTAACAACAGGCGAAAGATGAAACGCCTACGCCATCACCCTCCTCACTTAAGGTCGAAGCGATCGAGGTTCATCACTTTGGTCCAGGCCGCAATAAAGTCTTTGACAAATTTTTCCTGCGCGTCGGCGCTGCCATAGACTTCAGCCAATGCCCGCAGTTGGGCGTGTGAGCCGAAGACCAGATCGACTCGGGTGCCGGTCCACTTCACTTCGCCCGTCTTGCGGTCGCGCCCTTCAAACGTATCCTTACCGCCCCCGACCGCATTCCACGCCACGCCCATGTCGAGCAGGTTCATGAAGAAGTCGTTAGTCAGCGCTTCGGGCCGCTGGGTGAAGACGCCGTGCTGGGTCTGCCCGACGTTGGTGTTCAAGACACGCATGCCGCCAACAAGCACCGTCATTTCCGGCGCAGTCAGTGTCAGCAGTTGCGCCTTATCCACCAGCAATGCCTCCGCCGAGGCGGTGTAATTGCCCTTGAGGTAGTTGCGGAAGCCATCGGCGATGGGTTCGAGAAAGGCGGACGACTCCACATCTGTCTGATCTTGCGAGGCGTCCATGCGTCCCGGCGTGAAAGCGACCGTCGTGGTGTGCCCGGCATTTTTCGCAGCCTGCTCGACGCCGGCGCAACCGGCCAGCACGATCAAGTCAGCCAGAGAGATCTTCTTACCGCCAGACTGTGCGCTGTTGAACTCGCCCTGAATACCTTCGAGGGTAGTGAGTACGCTTGCCAATTGCTCAGGCTGATTGGCCTGCCAATACTTCTGTGGAACCAGGCGCAAACGCCCACCGTTCGCGCCGCCACGCTTGTCGGAGCCGCGGAAGGTGGAAGCCGACGCCCATGCTGTCGACACCAGTTGCGAGACAGTCAGGCCCGAGGCCAGGATTTTTCCTTTAAGTGAAACGACGTCATCTTCACTTACTAACGCATGATCGACCGCTGGAATCGGGTCCTGCCACAGGAGTTCTTCGGCTGGCATTTCCGGGCCGAGGTAGCGCGCCAGGGGCCCCATGTCACGGTGGGTCAGCTTGAACCAGGCGCGGGCGAATGCGTCGTCCAACTGCGCTGGGTTCTCAAGAAAGCGGCGTGCAATTTTTTCATAGGCCGGGTCGAATCGCAGGGCGAGGTCCGACGTCAACATGGAGGGGGCACGGCGCTTGGACGGATCGTGGGCATCCGGTACGGTGTTCGCGCCACCGCCGTTCTTCGGCGTCCATTGATGCGCGCCAGCAGGACTTTTTGTCAGCTCCCATTCGAAGCCGAACAGGTTCTCCAGGTATTGATTGCTCCAACGGGTTGGCGTTGAGGTCCAGGTCACTTCCAGGCCGCTGGTGATCGTGTCACCGCCTTTGCCGGTGCCGAAGCTGTTCTTCCAGCCAAAGCCCTGATCTTCGATGTCAGCGGCTTCGGGTTCGGCGCCTACGTTAGTCGCGGGCCCTGCACCGTGGGTCTTGCCGAACGCGTGACCGCCGGCAATCAGTGCCACGGTTTCTTCATCATTCATCGCCATGCGCCCGAAGGTCTCGCGAATATCCTTCGCCGACGCCACCGGGTCCGGGTTGCCCTCAGGGCCTTCCGGGTTCACGTAGATCAAGCCCATTTGTACGGCGGCTAGTGGATTTTCCAGGTTGCGCCCTTGGCTGTCAGTACGGCTCTCTTCAAGGCCGTGCATCTCTGGCTCGGCAACGAGTACGCCTTCGCCGGGTTCCTGCATTTCCTTATTATTGCCATAGCGGTTGTCGCCGCCCAACCAAGTGGTTTCAGACCCCCAGTAAACATCCTCCTCCGGCTCCCAGACGTCTGGACGCCCACCTGAGAAACCAAAGGTTTTGAAGCCCATGGACTCCAGTGCGACGTTGCCTGTAAGAACGATCAGGTCAGCCCAGGAAATTTTACGGCCGTACTTCTGCTTGATCGGCCAAATCAGCCGACGCGCTTTGTCGAGGCTGACGTTATCCGGCCAACTGTTGAGAGGCGCGAAGCGCTGCTGACCGGCGCCGGCACCGCCACGACCATCGGCCGTGCGGTAAGTACCGGCACTGTGCCAAGCCATGCGAATGAACAGCGGACCGTAATGACCAAAGTCTGCAGGCCACCAGTCTTGGGAGTCGGTCATCAGTGCACGTAAATCCTGCTTGACGGCCGCCAGGTCGAGGCTCTTGAACTCTTTGGCATAGTCAAAGCCCTCGCCCATAGGATCGGACAAGGACGAGTGTTGATGCAGGATCTTCAGGTTCAGTTGTTTCGGCCACCAGTCGCGGTTGGTTGTGCCACCACCAGCGGCGTGATTAAACGGGCATTTCGATTCAGTTGACATTTTTTTATCTACCTTTGGTCGTTTTCATCCGGCTATACGGCCCGTCGAGGCGCCCAGTAGCGATGACTAGCTGATTCTTGGCTTTCTTATCAGATTTAAAACGGGCTGACTTTCGACAGCGCTCCTTCCAGACTAGCCCTCTCCCTGTAGACTTCTAATAGTAAGAGTCTTTGTACCTGATAGTTACACGCTTTTACCCGCGTGACCAATGCCGTCAGTAATGACTACAGACTGCTCTTTTTTTGCATACAGCGTGCTTTCACCCCCCTGTTCTGAAAAGTTACTGGAGCTTCATGATGCGCATTGCTGATCGCTGGTTTGAGACAAAACGCATCGACGACCGGATTACGCTGCTGTGGGAGCCGCATGTCGCTCGGCTTGACCAATGCAACATGTGGCATGTGCGCGGGCGCGATAGCGATCTTCTGGTCGATGCCGGTATGGGCATCAGTAGCTTGAAATCAGCGATGGCAGCGCTATTGAACAAACCGCTTATCGTGGTTGCGACCCATAGCCATACGGATCATGTCGGCAGCCTGCACGAATTCGAACATCGCCTGGTGCACCCGTTGGAGGCGCATAGTCTGGCCACTCCAGCGACCTATCCAGTGCTGTGCAGTTGTCACTGGCCTGGCACTTCTCGCGCGAACATTGAGGCGCAAGGTTATGAGGTACCGGACGTCATGATTGATGCCTATCCTCATGAAGGTTTTGACCCGTTCACCTTTCGCCCGAGGGGTACTCAAGCGACGCGTCTAATTGATGAGGGCGACGTGGTTGACCTAGGCGATACAGCGTTCGAGGTGCTGCATCTGCCCGGTCATTCTCCCGGCAGCATCGGACTGTGGGAGAAAAATACGGGCACCCTGTTTTCCGGCGATGCCATTTACGATGGGCCGCTGTTGGACAAGATAGGCGGCGCTAACGTGACCGACTATCAGCGCACGATGCACCGTTTGAAAAATCTGCCCGTTGAAGTGGTGCATGGCGGTCATGATCCGAGCTTTGGTCGAGCGCGGATGCTTGAGTTGGCTGAGGATTATCTACGGCGTAGTGAGCAAGGCTGATCATTACCGAGCGCAGAACGAGCTGCGTGATTTCGGCAAGCCAGGTCCTGCTGGTCAAAGATCAAACGTTTTCATTTTCCGACCGCGTAAACGAGTACCGATCAATATCAGTCCTCAGCTGCCAACCTTGGCTGCGCCAATAGTCAGCAGCGGTCGCGTTTGTCTTGATCACGTCGAGGTGACACTTCAGTATCCCGTGTTGCTCAAGCGTTGACAGACAGCGTTCTACCAGCGTGTTGGCTATGCCTTGGCGCCGATATTGAGGAAGAACAACCAAATGCTGCAAATACCCTCTGCGGCCGTCGTGCCCACACATGACGCAAGCACAGAGAATGCCTGCGACTTCAGCAACGAAGCTCATCCCGGGATTTCGTTGCAGGTATTTCGAAGTCGATTCACGAGAGTCAGCATCGCGGAAGGTGACGCCTGGCGTACGTTTCATGAGGTCGATGACCCCATCGTAATCGTCCATGGTCATAACTCGAATAGTAAGCATTGATTGGGCCTGGCGCTTTAACGGTTTGGCTCAGCAGCCTATCAGAAGCGACGCCTAAACCAACCGCAACCCGCCCCCAATGCCCGGCACAGCACTCTCGCCCAGACGCTCCTGCACAAATGCCTTAGCGTGGCGCGTCATTTGATCGAGTTGGCGGTCGCGCTTCTTCTCGGCGTCTGTCATCGCTCTTTTGCCGTGTTGCTGCAGCAGGTAGGTGTGGATTTGCCGCACCTCCAACGAGTTATAAATCGGCGCAACATCCAACACGGCCAGCAAACTATCGGTGCCATGGTCGTAGGTGTTCATAACCACCTGCGGACCGCGCGCGCCCAACACCTGAAAGCCCAACGATTCGAAATACGGGACCTTGGCCACGGTGCACGCCAGGTCAGCGTGAGGGTAACGACCGAGCATCTGATGGAGCATTGCGCGGGCAATGCCCTGACGTCGATGGCTCGCCCGGACTGCCATATAGGGCACCGCGCAGGCCTCAGGATCGTCTTTTACCGGCAGGTACAGCAAAAAGCCGACAACGATAGAAGGGTCTTCGTCGTCTAGCGCAACGATTAGCTCGACCGGTATGCCCTTGGAACCGTCCAAAGCATCCAGGTAGAGATGAACTTCGAAGCCGATACCGTATTGATACAGGTTGTACAGCGGATTGCTTGGTGCGATGGCGACCATGCTGATGTCGGTCAGGTAATCCACGACCATCTGCAGAATCTGGCTTTTGATGAGTTCCGGGGGCGGAGTTTGAAACAGGGTGATCGTGGACATCGAGAATCTGGCTCCGAGGGTAGAGGCTTGCCTGCGGATTAAGGTTCGCGCTGGCTGACGTCATCATAACCCGTCTTTGTGCCACTACCTCCCGTCATTCCGGCATAAAAACCACAACGGACCTTCAATCAACCATAACGTTGACAGGCACAGTTGTAATCAACATAATTCAATTCATTCCGTTCCAATGCTGTTCTACGGAAGCTGGCTTCAGCCACAAAACAAATGGTTCGGTTCAAATATCTGCAACTTAAAAAATAATAAACGCCGTGACGGTCCCTTGACCCTTTTGCTTCTCCAAGGCTCCGCCGCGAAAAGCCCAGCCACACGTTGAGTGTATTGCCATGCAATTAAACAGCAGCGAAGAAATCATTCAGGACATCCGTAACGGCAAGATGGTCGTGCTGATTGATGACGAAGACCGCGAAAACGAAGGCGACCTCGTCATGGCAGCCAAATGTGTGACCGCCGAGCACATTAATTTTATGGCCAAGCACGCACGTGGCTTGATATGTATGCCGGTGAGTCAAGCCAAGAGTGATCGCCTGGGTCTAGGGCTTATGGTCAAGCACAATGGTTCTAGCCACGGAACCAAGTTCACCAATTCGATCGAAGCCGCAACGGGCGTGAGCACTGGGATTTCGGCCGCAGACCGAGCGCACACCATTCAAGTAGCAGCCCGCTCACAGGCGATATCGACTGACCTTGTACAACCAGGTCATATTTTCCCGCTGATCGCTGAAACGGGTGGCGTGCTTGTTCGGGCGGGTCATACCGAAGCCGCCTGCGACCTCGCCCGCTTGGCAGGGTTTGAGGAAAGTGCAGTCATTTGCGAAGTCATGAATGACGACGGCAGCATGGCGCGTCGTCCTGAACTGGAAGTGTTTGCCCAAGAACATCAATTAAAAATTGGCACCATCGCTGATCTGATTCACTTCAGAGTTGTCAACGAAAGCACGGTAGATGAGATGGGCACCCGTGTGGTCAACACTGACGACGGCGAGTTTTCCCTCCACACCTTTCGTGATCGAATAAACGGAAATGTACATTTCGCACTGGTACGTGGCGAGATATTCAAGGAGCAGCCGACGCTGACCCGAGTCCAGCAAGGCCTTTCGGCCCGGGATTTATTGGGTATTCAAGCTAAAGGCAGCAGCGGCTGGAACATCAATCGTTGCCTGAAACGAATCGCCGAAGAAGGCACCGGCGTACTAGTGCTGCTTGCGGCTTCAGAGTCTGCAGAAGACCTGCTGCAAAGTTTGGGCAATGTCGACGAGTCGGTTCAACAACGAAACGTTCCAACCCATTACAACTCGCTGATGATCGGAGTTGGCTCGCAAATTCTGCGTTTACTCGGGCTTGGTAAAATGCGCCTGATGGGCAGCCCACGAAAGTACCATGCAATATCGGGTTTCGACCTTGAAGTCTTTGACTACGTAAGTCCATCAGGAACCTCTACCCCCTTTGCTCTCGCAACGTCCTGATTCGGGCCATCATTTATGATGTTTCGCCGAGTTAGAAATCGAGGTAAGCAATGAGCATGCAGACGATTCAATACACTGGCTATTCCGACCTGACTTTAGTTGCCGATATTGGTGGCGATAAGCATAACCCGCCGGTCATTTTGTTACACGGCGGCGGGCAAACTCGTCATTCCTGGCGCCGCTTGGGAAGAACCCTGATTGACTCCGGCTATCAGGTTATCAACCTCGACATGAGAGGCCATGGAGACAGCGCTTATTCGCTTGAGGGGGACTATTCACTGGACGCGTTCATTGAAGACCTGAAAGCGGTTGTCAATACATTGGACCATCCTCCAGTACTCATCGGTGCTTCGTTGGGGGGCGCCGTGTCATTGCTCGCCTGTGGCGAAAGCCTGGCGCTTTGCGCACGTGCGTTGATATTGGTTGATGTAGTTCCGCGCATGTCTCTGCAAGGCGTCGATAACATAAGGCAGTTCATGGCCAGTACCCTTATAGGCTTTACAACGCTGGAAGAAGCTGCCAGCGCTATTGCCAAGTACTCACCAGTGCGCACGAAACCAGCCAGCACCGAAGGGCTATTGAAGGTTCTGAAGCTACGCGCTGATGGCCGTTATTACTGGCATTGGGATCCTGCGTTTTTGAATGATGAATCCCGATCTGTATCGGCGCCCTTCACCCATCGGATGGAAACGGCCGCTTCGGCTATTGGTATTCCGACATTGCTGATCCGCGGAGCTGAAAGTGATGTTGTGACGCAAGACGGAGCGCAATCATTACTCAACCTTATACCTCACGCCCAACTGCAAGATGTCAGCGGCGCCGGGCATATGGTGGGCGGAGATAAAAATGACCCATTCAACCAAGTCATACTGAATTTTTTGGCAACCGCCCTGCCCGCCCTTGGTGAGCGTTAATAAGACCTACAAAAAGAGCCAGCAACCGCTTGGGTATTCACGTTGCGTGGCCGTCAAAATAACTGACAGGGCCACAACCATGCCTAAAGTAACTGTAGTGTTGCGCCAGGAAGATCTCGACGCACTTAACCTTGCCGAAAAAACCGTCGTCATTATCAATGTGCTGTCTACGACCTCATTAATTGCGCAACGGCTGGCCGACGGAGCAAACGAGGTGCACCTGCTTCGTCCGCATCAATTGCCCGGCCCGTTGCTCGATAACTCGCCACCTATGAACTTGATGCAGGGTGGTGCATGCGGCACCGCCTTGCGTAAGTCATCCGAAGCGCTTCACGTCTACACCGCCGCCTTGGTGAATGCCCCAGCTGTCGTTCAGCGCATCGCCGCCGCACATGACTCGCCTATTGTATTGGTCTGCGCGGGCAGTGATGGACAAACCAACTTGCTGGACATATTTACTGCCGGTTATATCTGTTGTGAGCTATTGGCACTGGAGCCTCTGCGGTGGCAGTTATCGGACAGCGCAATCGTTGCGCAGGCTGTGCACAACCAGTTCCGCGACTCCCCTTGGGACTGTTTATTATCGAGCCAGACGGGAAGAGCCTTAGGCGATACCCAGGCGCAGATATCAGCAAAAAACCTCACCCAAATAGGCACCCTTGATGTAGTACCAACGCTAGTGGGCAACTGCTTGAGGGCTTAGACGAACTGTCGGTTCATTAGCCCCCCAGGTGATGAGGTCCCAGGGACTGGATCTCTATCCTGCCAAATGAGCCCGGATGGTTCAGGGATTTCCCTCGACCACCCATTAGGCGCCACAGGTGCGATCATTTCGACCACAGCCATCTTCGAGCGGACCTGACAATCAAATCGTTAGACCAAGCCATCCATCACGATGACTTGGTCTAACAGCATGATCAGCTTTCGATGCCCCTTTCCTCAATATCAGACCGGCACATTCCTTCGTGGCTTTTCTAATTCAACCCTCAGATCCTTTTCCTGAGGCACCGTTGTCTCATCCGGCGGCGATACGTCCTTAGCGGGTTTAAGTAAAAAGGCCGCCAAACTCGGTACAACGACCAGCGCGCCTACCATGTTCCATAAGAACATGAACGCTAAGAGCACTCCCATATCGGCTTGGTACTTGATGGGTGACCAGATCCATGTCGCAACGGCGACGCAAAGTGTCACGCCAATCAACGCGACCACCTTCCCAGTGAACATCAATGCCCGACGATAGGCCTCGCGAACCGAGTGCCCTTGACGTACATGGGACAAATAGACCGTCAGGAGATACAGCGAATAATCGATCCCGATGCCTACACCCAAGGCTATAACAGGTAACGTCGCAACTTTTACCCCGATGCCCATCAAGACCATCAGCGCTTCGGCCAACACCGAAGTCACCGCCAATGGAATAACCGCCACCAATACCGCTCGCCAACTGCGGAACGTAATCAGGCACAGGATGATAACCACCGCGTAAACCAGACCGAGCATCTGATAGTTGGCTTTTGCCACAGTTTGATTGGTCGCAGCCTCTATACCCGCGTTTCCGGCGGCCAATAAAAACTGTCGTTGATCGGTATTGTGCTTGGCCGCAAAAGCTTCAACCAGAGTCACCACGCTGGCGAGGGTTGAAGCTTTGTGATCGGTCAGGAACGCGATGATAGGCGCGACGTTGCGTGAATCGTTAACCATTTCCGGGCTAGCGGCCGACACATTATTAATAGATTCGTTGATGACTGAAGGATCTCGATTGAGTGTGATCCACTTCGGTGACCCTTCAAATCCTGCCGAGGTTAAGGGTCTGCCGAGACTAGCAATCGAACTGGTGGTCTGAACACCAGGTAACTCCCGGAGCTGCTGCTCCAAGCGATCCATTTCTACGACGTCTTCGAAGTTATCCAGTCGCCCTTTGGGGCTGGTGACAATGACTGCGAACTGGTCGCTGGATAACTCATAGTGGCTGGTGATGTAGCCGTTGTCCCGGTTGTATTCGGAATCGGCCCGCAACTCTGGCGCTCCGGCATCGAGATCGCCTATTTTCAGTTGATGAGCCAGCAATAACCCGCCCGCGGTTAATACAGCGGTGCCCAGCAAAACAAAACCCGCGACCCGTGGCTCGGTGAACTTCAGCAACATACCCACTACCGGATGCTCACCCTGCTTGCTCCCCACCGCACGCGCAGCTGCTTTGGGGCTTACCCCGGTGTAGGACAGCAGGATAGGCAATAGCAACAAGTTAGTGACGGTCAATATTGCAACCCCAATACTGGCCTGTAGCGCCAAGTCGCGGATCGCTGGGATATCGATGATCGACAGTACCGCGAACCCAACCGCATCGGCCATCAACGCTGTGACACCCGCAAGAAACAGTCGACGGAACGTATACCTGGCGGCGACATAGCGGTGTGTCCCGCGGCCTACATCCAGCATGATACCGTTCATTTTCTGTGCCCCGTGCGACACACCAATCGCAAATATCATGAACGGTACGAGCATTGAAAATGGGTCCAATACGAACCCAAGCATCTGCATTATTCCTAACTGCCAAACCACCGCGATCAACGAACAGGAGATGACCAATGCACTGCTGCGAATACAGCGGGTATAGCAGTAGATAATCGCTGAAACCAGCAGTGCGGCGATCAGAAAGTAACCCATCACCTGCATCAGGCCATGAATGAGATCTCCCGCCAATTTGGCAAAGCCAATGATATAAATCTTGACGCCTTTTGCTTCGTACTCGTGTTTTAGCGACTCCAACTGACTACGCAATTCTTTATAGTCAAGGGCTTTGCCAGTTGCGCCATCACGTTCGAGTAAAGGGATGAAAATCATGCTTGAGCGTTGGTCATTGGCCACCAATGAACCAATGATCCCCGAGCGATAAATATTCTGACGCAAGCCAGTCAAGCTTTCAGCGGAGCCGTTGTAGGCTTCTGGCATTACCGGGCCGCCATCAAAGCCCTGCTCGGTGATTTCTGTCCAGCGCACCACTGGCATCCACAGCGATTTCATGAACGATCGATCAACGCCGGGTATCAGGAACAGCTTATCGTTGATGTCGCGCAACGTATCGATGTAATGAGCGTCGTAAATATCTCCGGTGGGATTTTCGACGACTATCCGCAAGGAGTTTCCTAAACCGCGCAATGATGCAGCGTTGTCCTTGTAGTTTTTGATGTACGCGTGAGACTGCGGCATCATCTTGTCAAAGCTTGCATTAACGTCCAGGCGCACAGCAGAAAACATAAGCCCGACCGTCAAAACAAGGCTTACTATGGTGATGATCAAGCGGTTATTGAAGATCAATCGTTCGAGCTTGTTTCCGGAAAGTGAATCAAAATCCTCCACCCTGCGGATCGCCGGCATTGAGTCGCTGTTTTCGCTGGAGACTGACATCGTCGGCATACCTGTTATTAAAGTTATACGTGATCAATGAGGCACGAGGGCGTCATGCGCTATGCCGCCAAGCCCGGTTGTAATAACCGACTGATCCTGGTTGGAGACGACTGAGGTAAGGCGCATATATTTATCGGGAGTAATGAGTTTGAAAGTCTTTCCGGACGGGTCACCGACCACCAACTGCCCGTCATTATTCACCAGGGTAAAGTTGCCTTCGGCATCAATAGCGCCGGCAGTCAGCGTGGAATGCGATGGGCTGTTTTGCGGCTGCCAGTTAAGTCCTGCATCCAGGCTACGGTAGATGGTACCGCGCAGGCCAAAAGCCAACATAATATGGTCGTTGCCCGTCAACCCGAAGAAGCTACCTGCGTAACCGGTTTGAATGGGCTCAAAACGGTTTTTATCTGGGTCAAGTTTGAAGACGTACCCTTGCTCCGCAGCGATATAGATGTCCCCACCTATGCCTCGCACGCTGTTCAAGTGCGCGCCATTGGGGTTATCAATTCGGTCAAGCCACGGAACCCAGTTCTTACCGCCATCCACAGTGGCCGCCAAGTTACCGAACGACCCCACGACGTAACCCTCCTGTTCGTTTTTAAACCACACATCCAGATAAGGCAGCGATGGTCCAGAGCGGTAGTTCAGATCAACCATCTGCAAGGCATCTGCGGCGGACGTATCACCGGTGCTGGCCAATTTGTTGTAATACTCCCGAGCAGCAGCCTCAGCCATACGCCCGTCCGATTGCTTAATCCAAGTCTCCCCACCATCTACGCTGTGCAAAATGATCCCGTCGTGGCCTACGGCCCACCCTTGAGCTGGGGTCGGAAACTGCACTGCAAGTAAATCGCTTTGCACCGGCACCTTCGCTTGCTTCCAACCTTTACCCTGATCGTCAGAGTAAATGATCAATCCTCGAAGGCCGACTGCGATCAGCCGATTACCCGCATGCGTAATGCCGATAAGCGGGCGTTGGGCGGGATTCGATTGAGTAATCGCAGGCGTTACCAGTGGGTCCTCGAATGCATAGGCTTGCCCTACAAATAGGACCAGAAAACACAGCAACAATAGAACCGAAGCGCCTTTACCTGGACCGGTACTCACTTCCTTCCAATCATTCATGGCACCCACTCTCCCGAAAACGAAGCAGCGGCTTGCGACCGCGGCTTCAATTTTTCTTCAGTTATCTGACACTGCCTGCGAGGGATGCTGGCGTCAGTTTGATTTGGAGGCCATCTGCGCTGGTGTAACTACGATTGAAGTAACCTTCATCGGCGGCGCCGTAGTTCATGATGAAATAATTGCCCTTGAGCAGATCGTTAAAGCCAACGCTCATGTTGTTGACGCCCCCAACGTCGTAGGTCGGGAAGGTATATACAGCTCCGACCCGCCATAGGTTGCCAGCGTCATCGTAAGCATCGCTGGCAACCACGCAGTTGCAGTCTTCTTCAACATAGAAGCGGCGTTTTTTATAAGCATGGCGTTCGCCGGCTTTACGATCGGCTTCGACCACCCACACACGGTGTTTCTCGAACCGTACAGCCTCTGGATTCAAATGACTTTTACCGAGTGCATCTTTTGCCTGGATGTCTTGAGTCAACGGGAAAGAGTTATACGGAATAACCATCTCTTTCTTACCGATTAACTTGAAATCGAAACGGTCCATTCTCCCGACAAAGCCGGTCAACTCGTCCCAGAACAATGCGCCGCCGTAAGCAGCAATAGGCAGGTCATAAGAGAAGTCTGGCGCGGTCCGGGTCCGCCGCTGACCCGGGGTATAGAACCATACCCGTTGGCCGCCGTTATCGGCAGTCGGCAGATAGAAGTTGAGAAAGAACGTGCCTGCCGCCGACGGCGGAGATACTAGGTTGGACGAAACACCATAGGTTGCGTCAAAGGTCTTTTTACGCAATTCGCCAGTTTGTTCTGACCATGGACGGGTGAACATTTGATGCGTTGATGGGATATCCGTGACGCTACCATTGCTGTCTACGAGAAAAGCTTTGTTCTGCTGGTGCAGCACCGCCGGGCCGACCGTCATCTTGTGGTTCCACATCACCTCATAACCATTCTTCGGGATTGGGAAGGGAACGCCTTGGAACGGTAGCCCATCAGCCGCTGCACCTTTGAGGCTGTCACCGGTTTCCTGGCCGGTCATTTCAGCTGTGGTAGCGTTCTTTTTGGTGTTTTCCACCATCCAGTCCGGTATGCGCATAGTACGATGGGTTGGAAACACGTCTATGCGATAAGTGTCAGGGTACTTCTTCAGCAGCGCCTTACTGCCCTCGGTCAACACCGCGTCATATTGCGCCATGTTTTTTGCGGTGACCGAATACAGCGGCTTTTCGCTCTTATACGGATCAATGTAGGTCTGGTTCTTCTCACGATTGTAACCCGGAACAGTTTGAAGGCCGCCGGTATAAGCTGGGATAGAACCGTCTGCATTCGCACCGGCCTCCGCGCCAAAGCTGGTGAGAGTGGTACCTATTGCTTTTGCTTCTTCAGGCGTAACTTTTGCAAATACCAGTGGGCACACGCACGTCAATACAAAAGCCCCTGCCAGCAGATTACCAATAGCTCTGCGCTTAGACATCTTCGTCACCTTATTTATTATTAGAACGAGGTTTTATACGACAATGACACCCAACCTTTATCATCCAGGGCATAAGGACCGTTGCCACCAACATAGCCTTTCTCACCATTAGGGCCAATGGCGCCGGTTCCTAGGTGATCCCAGTCATAGTCCTGGTACTGCAACGTAACCTGGTGAACTTGTTTATAATTCGCGCGGATCCCCACGGAGTACACCAGTGATTTTTCTGCATAGAAAGAGCCCGCTGCATACGCCGGGTTACCACTGACACCGTAAGTGCCTGATATCGGCAAACTCAGGTCAATCGAAGGAAAAACTTGTAACCACTGAGGTTCAAACAAGAAGGCCACTGCGGCAGCATCTTTGGTCGCGCAGCCTTGAGCTATTCCACCGCCATTACACGCGGAATAACCTTTGCCCATAAACAATTCTTTGTTTTTGGTCACGCTGTCGAGGTGGGTATACGTCACCTCCGCAAGCAGGATGCCCGCGTCCCAGAAAGGCGTGGTCCCCAGCTGGGTGAAACTGTTGGCAAGCAAGTTTGTAATATTACCGCGTGCGCCTTCACGGTAAGGCTGGGCAGGGCCGGTACCAAAGCTCGGTAAGGTAAATGAACTGGCAAGAGCCGTATTGGTACGGTAGTTGGCCTCCATGCCGAAACTGGTGCTGCCAACAGTCGTTTCGTACGACAAACCATACAGTTTTACGTTGTCGCCATAGGAAAGATGTACGTCGCCGCCGACGCCAAGCTGCCCTTCCGCCAACGCCCAAGGTTGGGTTTCATCCAGGCGCCGATAGTAGAACCCGATCGTGCCATTCGCCCATTCAGGGGACCAGGCAGCCTTGACCCCGAAGTTGTTGTTAATGTTCTTCAGGTCATGACTTTCACCTGCAGAAAATCCAGGACCAAATTGAAACTCTGACGTGTTAGGCCCCTGATAAAGCAAGTCCGAGGGTGCCAGGTAGGTACCGCCTTCTGGATAACGGTTTTCTGCGTTTTCCAGAAAGTACTGTCCACTTACAGTCAAGGTAGGTGTCAGCTCTGCAACCAGGTTGGCCTGACCCCGCGGCAAAAAAAGCTCTTTAACTTCGGAACCCGGTTGGGTGAAGCCCTTGATATAATCGACGGCATGTTGCCCATAAGAAATGCTACTAAAACCAAAGAACAGTGCGTTACCCCACTGCTGGGTAAATCGACCGAATTTGGCATATACCGGTACATCACTGATTTCAAAGTTCTTGAACACAAACGCATCCAGTAACTCTGCGCCCCTCAACTGGTACTTCTTTGTGTAAGAGGAATAATGACCGTTGGAGTAGCTGACTCCGTAACCAGGCGCGGGATTGGTTTCAACTTTGTCGTCATAAGCGAAATCTTTCCACCCTGAGCCCGACAGACGAAAGCCCATGCGATCCTGATACACGCCCTGAAACTCGAACAGCATTTGCAGGCGGTTAGTGACCATGTCACCTTGGTTAAACTTGTAATCACTTTGCGCATTCGGAATTGAGTTACCGATGTTGTTATCGCGCCCTTCCGCACGCCAGCCCATCGTGTACTGCAGTGTCGTATCAAAATTGACCCGCCAATCGCTATCACCCGGGTCAAATGTATAAGCGTGAGCCTGTGTGACAAAACACCCCGATGTAGCGATCAACGCAATGGCGGCAGTGAGTTTTTTCGGTCTGGCGGTGATGTTTTCTTTAATTTTTGTTTTCATCATTCCTCTCCAATGGTGCATGAACAGCAAGGTATTGCAGGCAGCAAGCAGCTCCGAATGTTGGTCATTCGTGGTTGATATCAAGCGCTAGTAAACACTTACGTTGACAACCTGGACGAATGTATACGAGATAACGTCCCTGCTATCTCTCATCATTTTGATTGCGATGTACGGTGTTATGAAGGGACGGGCCCGGTCAGCAGGTCAGGAAGGTAGTTTTATTCTCGGCGCTACTTCTTTCGCAATCAGTTCCAGCGAATTGAACCAAGGCGACGGGTCATCGAAGTAATCGTGAGATTCGACCTGCATCGTGCCCCAGCCACCTGCCGCCTCAAACAAGGTGTTGATTTTGTCAGCAACGGTATCCGGCGACCCGACTACAAATACGTTATCGACTAACCATTCGAGGTTTACGTCTGCCGCACTGGCGCCTTTATCTTTGATGAAGCCGTCCATCATCCCGAAACGCCACCAAATGGGTATCAGGTAACGTTCGAAGCAATAGCCAATGGGGCCTTCCATGACCAGGCGCTTCGCCTCTTTATCGGTGTCGGCCACGAATACAGTTTGAGATACCGCATGGTTGGCGCGGCTAGGGGTATAACCCGCTTTATAAGCAGCATCGGAATACATGTCCCAATGGCTCTTGAGCGCATCAAGGCCCGAGTAAATGGACACTGGTTTAAAACCACGCTCTCCAGCCAAACGCATTGATGGCGAATTGAAACTGAAGCCGGTTACTGCGATATCGGGTGCCTTGCCACCCCAAGGGCTAAAGTCTGCCAACATATGCTGCTGGTCTTCGGCGTTGTCAGCATGTGTCTCTTCTGGATAGCCTGCCTTCCAATATTTACCTTCCTGGAAGAACGGTTCACGCTTCCAGATTTTCTCCATGATATCCAAAGATTCCCGAACCATATCGTTAAGAAATTTGGTGTCTTCACCGCCCTTGATCCCGTGGATATAAGACGACTGTGGATAGGCGCCTGCACCGATGCCAAGGAAATAACGGCCTTCGAGAATTTGCGACAGCCAGCCGATCATGATGGCCAGTTTGGCTGGATGTTGATGAGGAAGAATGTGCGCCATGGGGGCGAACTTGATTCTGCTTGTCTGGAGTGCTGCCGCAGCGATGATCAGCTCGGGATTGGGAATGTTTTCCCAGCGTTGCGAGGCGTGTTCGGAAATCATCATTGAGCTAAAGCCGGCTTTGTCAGCTGCGATAGCGCTCTGTACACCCCAATCAAACGTCTGCCGAGCAGTGCGCTCCGGCTTCATGTAAGGATGGAAAATAAGACCGGTTTCCATAGGCATGGCGTTTCTCTCCTCTCTCTTTTTTATTTCTATTCTTAAGGTAAAACAGTCATACGGGCCGTACTCGGATGTCACGCAAAACCACGACTCGCAGTGAATATCCTATACAAATATTGCCAAGTCAACAGTAACGTTGAACAAGCAAAAATTAATTTTTACGGGCTCTGGTCTCATCAAAAAAAGGCCAGCACACCTCATCTTCCGCGGAGGACCAGCCACCACGAAACGATACAAGTTTTTAATCAACGTTATCGTTTAACCAACCGAAAAACAGCGTTTATGCTTCTAACACATCGCACAATCGTTGCCTGAGTGCCTGCTTATTGACCTTGGTCGCGGACATGGGCCAGCTTCCAGCTTCGATGAAATAGACAGCTCGAGGGACTTTGTAGTTGGCTATCTGTCCTTTACAGAAAGCAATCAACTCATCGGCCGTTGCAGTGCAGCCCGGTTGCAGCTCGACAAACGCCACAGGCACCTCATCCAGTCGTGAGTCGGCTCGCCCTACTACCTCTGCAAGCTTTACCGCAGGATGGCTACAGAGAAAAGCCTCTACTTCAACCGCCGAGACATTCTCGCCGCCGACCTTCAACATGTCTTTGAGGCGACCGTTGAATACCAGTCCGCCGTCATCGTTGAAACGATAAAGATCTCCGGTGTGTAACCAGCCCTGCGCGTCGATGGCTTGGGCGGTTTTTTCGTTATCGCGGTAATAACCAGACATGACACAGTAGCCCCGAACCAAAACTTCTCCGACCTTGCCGGGCAGAACATCATCGCCTGTGGAAGGGTCAACGATGCGCACATCAATACCCTCTGCAGGCCTGCCATGGCTGATGGCGCGCTGGGCGAGTGAATCGTCTGGCGAACTCAATGCGAAGATGCCAGACGTCTCGGTCATACCACATGCCTGAATAGCCTCAGCTTGCGGCAATAGTCGTTGCACGCGTTCTACCAGGGCTGGTGCGGTAATCAAAATAACAGTGCGTAACGCCAACAAGCGTTGTGAGTCGAACGTCGGATGATCCAGCAATGCCTGAACCACCGCCGGAAACCATGGCCAGATAGTTGTCACCTGCTCATCCATCATGAGTTTCAGCGCGCGACCAGGTTCAAAAAAGGCATCAGTGAGGTAAGTGCCCGCCGCGCCAATGGTGCCGATAAACGGTGCCAGAGACCCGATATGAAACAGCGGCCCTCCTCCCCACACAACATTCCCGCCCTTGGCCGCAAAACGGCTGCGTGCACGCTCTACAGAGCCTCGGGTAATAGCTTCATGGGTCAACATGCAGCCTTTGGGATGTGCGGTGGTGCCTGAGGTGTATACGGTCAACGCGATGTCGCACGTGCGAACACGCCTACGCAAGGCGTCCACACGATCAGGGGATACCTGCGCAATCAATGTGTCGAACTGATCCCGCCCGATAAACCCGGGCCGCTGCTTGCCGCGTAACAGCACTGCGACGCGTAGATTCGGCGCTTCAGGTAATGACAAATGCGTGGCGTCGGGGGCCACCGACAACGAGGGCAGCGCCGCACAAAACAGCTCGGTGAAATCAACGTACTCTTGGTCGTCTGCCGTGGTCAGCAATGCCGCGAGATGCGCATTACGGATGATAAAACCAATTTCGGCTGCCTTATGGCGGGCATTCAACGGCACGATGACACACCCAAGCAGCGCCGCAGCAAAAAATCCTTCAGTGAATTCGATGCTGTTGGTCGACATGAGCCCGACGTTATCGCCAGGCATAACACCCAACGCCAACAGCCCTTGCGCTGTTTTCACTGCGCCCTGCATTAATTGCGAATAGGTGCATCGATGCTCTGGTAGAACCAACGCAAATCGGTCTGGGTGAAGATGGGCTGCACGCACCAATAAATCCCCGATGGGAGACACCTCACACCACCCGCTGAAAAGCTCCATTGCTCTCTCCCCATTTCGATGTCGTCGTGCGAGTCGAGCCCGCGAAACGTCCTATTTTTTGTTTTAAGAAGGCTGAAAAACACGCACCACTGCTTTTGCGTCAAAGCACCATGTACAACACTTTAACTAATAGACATGAAATCCGCGCCCGCTTTTGCGCCCCAGATATCCGGCAAGCCTTGACCCGCTGGCACCCGAGCTATGCCGCAGCCCATTACTCCGGCACCGATAATGCCAACCTTTTTGATTGCCATGAATCACAGCCCACGCCAGACAGGTTTTCGCTTTTCAACAAATGCGTTACGTCCTTCCAGCCGGTCGGCACTGAACGCATAATTTTCGATCGGCTCATAGCGTGTGCTCAACGCAGTTTCCAGCGAGGATTCAAGTCCTTGCCATGCGGCAGACTTGGCAGCCTGGTTGGCCAAAGGTGAGGCCAACACCACCTTTTCGGCCCAGCGTGCAGCTGCGGCTTGCAGGTCCGCGAACGGAACCACCTCATTGATCAGCCCGTGTTGCAGCGCATCGCTTGCAGGCATGCGCTCGCCGGTAAGAATCATCGCCATGGCAATACGTGGCGGCAATTGACGCATGGTCCTGTGCAGTACACCGCACTCGCCGATGATCCCGGCCTTGGTTTCCGGCACTGCAAACAGTGCTGAATCCGCAGCCACAATGATGTCTGCGCACAGTGCCAATTCGAAACCACCGCCCAGAACATAGCCCTGTACGGCAGCGATCATTGGCTTATTCAACTTCACCAAAGGCCCACCGACCCCCGTCAATCCGCCACCGAGGGCCATGCGCGAGGGCCGCTCGGCACCACCACTGACGTCTGCGCCGACACAGAACGCCCTTTCACCTTCTGCAGAAAGCACAACGACCCATATCTCAGGATCACGGTTAATCTCGTGCCAGGCATCATGTAACGCTTGATCCATCTCGCTGTTGATTGCGTTCAAAGACTTGGGGCGGTTGAGCCGTACGTGGGCGACATGGCCCTCACAAAAAAACTCGATATCTGACATGAGTGCTTCTCTATATAGGTGAGGATCAAGCGCGTCCGATGGGATTCGCTTCTTTAACGTGAAAGTCTTTCGACCCAGCGTTGCACAGCACACGCTTTTTGAAGCGCCATGCCCCGTCAACCTTCACGACTTCGTCCCGGTACTGCCCCCACACATGGCTGTCGGGCCGCTCGCGGCTGTAGCGGTGCCACGCATACACGATCGAACGTACCTGGGCAGTTGCATCGTCGATGAACTCGACTTTGATATTCGACACATGGTGGCTGGTGCCCACGAAATACGTACCGATGCCTTCCAGCGTTTTGGCGTACGCCTCGCGCCCTACCGCACCGAAGTTAGGCGCATAGCTAATTTCACAGTCTTCTATAAACAGCTCGCTGAGCTCCTGGGGATGGTTCATGTCCAGGTGGAAGGCGTAGTCGTAAATCAACGTCTTGATTTCGTCAGCAGCACTTAAGCGAAGCACTTGCGTGTAAAGCTCTTGCAAATCGACTGGCTCATTCATCTTTCAGGCTCTATTTTGTCAACACGAAAGTTGATAATAGAATCAGTCAACACCAGCGTCAACAGACAGATTGATCGCTTTCAACACATCAGTTGATTTTACTTTCCACAAATCAACATCACCGTTGACATAATCAAAATCAGATCGCATGCTTGCTTTCACAAGCCGCTTTCCCAGGAGAACAATAATGAAATTCAACTTGATGCAGACCGGCGTTATTGGCCGCCGCTATGAGATAGAAGCTGGCATGGCCGGGCAGCGGCCCGAGCTTTACCAACGGTTTCTTTCCGAGGTTAAGGATTACGTTCGCCTTGCGGACGACCTTGGCTACGCAGGCTATTGCCAGCCGGAACATCACCTGCAGATCGAAGGCTTTGAGATTAACAACCACCCTGGCATGTTTAGCCTGTTCGTCGGCATGCACTCCAAACGCCTCAAAGCAGGAATCATGGGCTACACCCTGCCTACGCATAACCCGGTACGTATTGCCGAAGAAATTGCCACCCTCGACCATATGTTGCAGGGCCGCTTGTTCGTAGGATTCACCCGGGGTTACCACGCGCGTTGGGTAGATTCATACGCCGCTATTCGCGGCGTTTCTGCAACCACCGTCGATATGGTCAAGTCCAAGGACGCCATGGACGAGCTCAACCGCGAGATTTTCGAAGAGTCCCTACAAGTCATTAAAAAGGCTTGGACCAATGACGTGTTCAGCCATAAAGGCAAACATTGGGAGTTCCCGCCAAACGGCGGCTCCGCTGGCCACCCTGCCTACGCTGAGTTTGGCAAAGGCATGGACAAGGACGGCATTGTCCGCCAGATCGGCATCGCACCGCTGTGCTATCAAAAACCGCATCCACGCATCTACGGCGGTTTCGCCGGCAGCATGAAAACCGTCGACTTCTGGGCACGCGAAGGCGGCAAGCCAATTGTCCTGTCGGGTGACCTGGACTTCTGTGAAGCCCTCTGGAAACGCTATGCGGAGAGTGCCAAGCAAGCAGGCAATGAAGTCGCACGCGAAGAGGTCGCGGCATGGGGTGGCTTCTTGATGTTGACCAATGACAAAACCAAAGCCCGCGAGCTAATGGCTGAGCACCAATGGTTTTGGGACAAGTGGTTCATTCCGTTTGGTCAGCGCATGCCCAACGTCCTGATTGGTTCAGCAGACGAGATCGCCGACCGCATCGGTGAGGCTCATGACCGACTGGGTTTCAATGAGCTGTTCCTGATGTTCGGCCAGGGTCACCTCAACCCAGATCAAAACAACGAAGAACTGGAGAAATTCGCCAGTCTTGTAGCGCCGCGGTTTGCGACCAAAGGCGCAGACGGCATATTTGCCTGAGTGCTCGCTCGCTACCCAGCGCCGCACACGGCGCTGGGCCTACACACTTTGCCGATTGCAGGATCAGCCATGACCATAAAACAACAGCACGAAGCCATTCAGCCATTGGACCCGAAAAGGTTTCGCCAGGTGCTTGGGCAATATCCTACGGGCGTCTGCGTGATCACCGCGATACAAGAGGACAACGCACCTGCAGCCATGGTGGTCGGATCCTTTACTTCAGTCTCCCTCGATCCACCCTTGGTTGCGTTCTTGCCCGACCGAGCGTCTTCAAGCTGGCCAAAAATTCAGGCCGCAGGAAAGTTCTGCGTGAACATTTTAGGGGCTGACCAGGAGGACGTATGCCGACGTCTCGCGTCCAAAGCTACTGATAAATTCATCGGCACGGTGTATCGACTCTCCCCGCTGGGTTCTCCGATTATTGAGCAAAGCGTCGCGTGGATAGATTGCGACATGCAAGCCATTCACGAGGCCGGTGACCATTACATTGTGATTGGCCTGGTCCATGACCTGGAAATCGAACAAGGCGGCCTGCCGCTAGTATTCTTCCAGGGCAGCTATGGCCAGTTTTCGCCATTGGGGCTAGCCACAGCAAAAGAACGCAGCGCAACCAGCGTCTAAGGACGACACTCACGCTGAGGTATTGAAATGATCGATGAACAAGAAGCGTGTGCATGCCTGAGTGTCAACGGGATGATCGCAACGATTACCCTGAACAAGCCCACAGCTTATAACGCCATTGATACAGACATGGCCTTGCGCTTGAAATTGCTCGCATTGGAAGTAGAGGCACGAAAAGACATTCGCGTACTGGTATTAGCCGGTGCAGGTAAATCGTTCTGCGCTGGCGGTGATCTGGATTTCTTCGTCAGGCATATCGATGATCTCGCCCCACCCATTACTCAACTACTGACCGACCTGAATATCTTTCTGCTGGTTTTGCAGCGGATGCCAGCGCTAGTGCTGACCAGCGTTCAGGGTGTGGCGGCAGGCGCCGGCTTTTCACTGGCCTTCATGGGGGATTTTTGTATAGCGGCCGATAATGCAAGACTGCGTCCGGCTTACATCCAAATAGGTTTGTCACCCGATGCCGGCGGCACGGCGGCCCTGGTTCGCGCTGTAGGTCCACGGCGTGCCATGCAGTTGTTTTTGGCTGAACAGGAAGTCAGTGCGCAACAAGCAATGCAGTGGGGCATGGTCGCTCGCGTTGTACCGGCTGTAGAACTTAAACAGCAGACAGAAGCCTTCGCCCTTCGTTTGGCACTGTGGGAACCCAAGGCAGCAGCGGCTACCAAACGACTGATCATGCATTCAGCCGGCACAAAACTGCATATACAACTGGAGGAGGAATTAAAAGCAGTGGTCAGTTGCATGGACTCGGAGTCGTTTAAACTCAAACTTCGGCAGTTGCGGCAAAATCGACACAATTGACCCACCAACTACCGGCTCGCAACGAGCCGGTCAGCCTTCAATCCAAACTGTATCAGACACGCATGCCATCGAAAAATATCCGGGAAAACGTGCCCGCGATCTCAGCAGCGCCATATTTTCCGTCTGGCTTGTGCCAACGATGGGTCCAGTTAAGCATGCCGAATATTGCGTTCGCTGCAAGCACAGGCACGATATCGTCGCGCAGCAATCCTTTGGCGATACCTTGGGTAATCAAGCCCATCGCAGCTTTCTCAAATCGATGGGTCTGCTGTGCCATGTCCTGGGCCCAGTTAGTGCCCTCTTCCGCGACAATATGCATTTGCTCCTGAATGTACACGTACATGTACGGGTAGCATTCGTCATAGGAAATCATCAGAAGCTCAATGAGCCTCTCGAGCTTCTGCACCGGGTCAAGCGAGCGCATGCGCAGCAAGCTCTCCACTTCGGCAATATTCTTGTCGACCGAGCTTTTAATCACTTCCTTGAAGAACTCGTCCTTGCTACCGATGTAGTAGTAAACACTCGCACGGTCCAGATTTGCGGCTTTGGCAATATCGTTCAAGGTGGTGGCTTTATAGCCTTTGTCCTTGAACAACATGGCGGCCACTCGAACCAGCTCATCGCGCTTGGCTTTGTATTCGACACTGCCGTCGGCCAATGCAGCCTTGCGACGGCGAGAAATGTTGCTTGTATCGGCCATAAAACCAGATGCTCCCTTGGTGTGATCCGTCGACAGAGCGAGGTAACACGTTGTTTGGTGCGCCACCCTCTGGCACATGGCGAATATGTTAGCACTGATGGGGCATTCCCTTTAGCTCCGCGCTATAGGGAGGTTTACTGGTCCGGCTTGCGCGTGGTAGTCAGCGGGTTGGTTGATTCCACTCGATAATGCTGCATCGCGGTTTTAAGCCCTACCTCCTGAATCCATTGTTTGAGTTCAAGCACGGGGGTGGAAAAGTGCAACAAGGTGTCCATTTCCGCAACGCTGGCACTGGCGGCGCGAAAACCCATGGCATCGGCGGCTTTATTGATCGACAACTTTTTGATCCGCAACACTTCCGGAGCGATCATTGCGATCCTTTCGGCCAAGTCTTCAACGACTGCAATTAATTCATCGGCCGCCACGCAATGGTTAGCCCAACCCCATTCCACTGCGGTGGGCCCATTAATGCTATTGCCCGGAACAAAGGCGAACTCCTTGGCGCGCTTTGGCCCCACCAACGGCACCCAAAGCGGCGCGATATAACCACCCCCGATGGGCACCGTTGGCTCGCTGATACGCACATTGTCCGCAACGATGGTGATATCCGCGTAAACACACATCTGCGTCGCGCCTGCGGCACAGTAGCCGTGCACTGCAGCGATGATTGGCTTGGGGTGGTCCCAAATCGCCAGAAAGCGGTTCAGGTTTCGCTGCAAGCGTTCTCTGTCACTGACCGCATCTTTTGCGCTGGTCAGCTTGCCGACTTGATCAAGATCGAACCCGGCGGAGAACCCACGGCCTTCTCCACGAATGGCGATTACTGGTCCACCAGCGGTCTCAAGAAAGCGCAGAGCGTCAGAAAACTCATCAAGCAACTCATTGGATAATGCGTTAGCCTTTTCCGGACGATTGAGAATCAACCAGGTCAACGCACCCTTCTGTTCCAAGCGAATAGTTGTGTAAGCGGGGAACGTTACTTGGGTCGACTCAGTCATTTTGCTACTCCATCCATATCGTTCAAAACCTGGGTCATTGAGCCAACATACCGGCGTCGACCAGGTATTCACTGCCCGTTATATAAGACGCCTCGTCTGAGGCAAGAAACAGCACCAGGTTGCTGACTTCTTCTGGCTTTGCAATGCGCCCCAACGGAATTTGCGCCAACGCATCGCCGCCCTGATCATCCGTGGCTTCAACCATCATCGGCGTTTGAATAAAGCCGGGGTGTACCGAGTTAACCCTTATGTTGCGCGGGCCATACTCGATTGCCGCCGCTTTGGTCATACCGCGGACCGCAAACTTACTGGCTACGTACGCCAGACTCGGAAAACCGTAGTTGGCGGCCATCCCGGCAATAGATGAGATGTTAACGATAGAGCCGATGCCCGCCTCCAACATCGACGGAATAACCGCCTGCATGCCATAGAACACTGCGTGCTGATTAACTGCACAGACGCTGGCGTAATCTTCGGCGCTCAGTTCGACGGTCTGTGCAACAGGGCCAAGAACTCCGGCATTGTTCACCAGAATAGTGATGGGACCAAAACGGGCCACGCCCTGGGCCACGACACACGCCCAGCTATGAACATTGGAAACATCCTGTTTAATGAACAGTGCGTTGTCAGCACCCAGTTCATTCATTAAGGCGACTCCGCGTTCTTCGTTAAGATCAGTGATGACGACTTTCGCACCTTCACGAACGAATCGTTGAGCGTGAGATGTCCCCATTCCACGCGCAGCACCCGTTATCAAAGCGACTTTATTGAGTAGCCTGCTCATCGGACTTCCTTTTTATTGTGGTGATATTGATTCATCGCCCTGCACTGTCCAAACCCGTCAAGGGGCAAGAAAAGTGTCATAGGCATGTACCGTATCCATGTACTCGCGAATTCGTTTGATCTTGCCGTCGGAGAGTTCAATGGCCATGTGAAGTTGGTTTTTATAAATGCGACCATTGACTAACTCAGCATAACATTGCACTTCCACCGCGACCCGATCACTTTCGGCGATCATGCTGATGGGGGTCACAGGCAGGGCACCTTGTTTATAAACGGCGGTAATACCGGACAGCAGCTCACACATTTGTCGACGATCGTAAGTACCCGACAGTCCTTCCAGACTGCCCGCGACCCACCAACTGAAATCCTCATGAAAAAAAGCAGAAATGGCCTCAAGGTTTCCACTGGAGAAGGCCTTCAGAAAATCACTCACCAGGTGTTTACTGCTTTCA
>NZ_JAMFRV010000328.1 GCF_026224925.1 Pseudomonas sp.
CAAGGCCCATATCGACATGGGCAACAACGCTTTCAAAGCGGCTCGAATGCAAGCTGAGCAGTCGGAGCTTGACGCTCGGCTTGCGGAAGCTCAAGTGTTGACCGAAAAAAGCGAGGCACAATTGGCGCAGATCAATATCCGGCTAAATCGTCTGCGCAAACAAGTGGGGGCAGCAGAATGAGCCGCGTAATGAAGAAGGCTAAGCGGATTATTAGTGTCCTGATGTTATTCAGTACTGCAGGTCTCTATGGCTGCGCCGGGCATCAGGGTAATGACCGGGCGTTGCAGCAAGCCAACGCTGATTTTCAGAAAGTAAAAGAAGACACCAACGTTTTGCGTGGTGCGCCCAAAGATGTCATCCGCGCCGGTGAGTCGTTGGCGCGGGCCGAGAGGTTGTCCACCTATTGGGGCAGCGGCGCTGACGTTAACCATTACGCGTTTCTGAGCAGCCGCTATAGCGCCATTGCCCGCGAGCACACCCAATTAATGCTCAACCAGGAGCAGTTGGCCAAGTCTGAGTTGGAGCGCCAGCGCTTGCAGTTGGAGCTGCGTGAGGCGAAATTGTCCAGCCTTCAGCAGCAGGGTAAATGGCTCGAAGAACAAATGGTTGCTTTGGTAACCACTCAGACTGATCGAGGCCTGGTTATGACCTTGGGTGATGTGCTGTTTGATACTGGCAACGCAGAACTCAAGCCGTCGGCTAATCGCACGGTGCTGAAACTCGTACAGTTTCTTCAGCTCAATCCCAAGCGCACGGTTCGAGTCGAGGGTTACACCGACAACACTGGAGATGAAGCTGCCAATCTCGACCTGTCTAAAGAGCGTGCTCAGGCGGTCGCGGACGTGATTACCGATTTGGGTATTGATGAAGGGCGCATTCAGGTTGAAGGGTACGGCGATCAATTCCCCATCGAAGTGAACGCTTCGGACCGGGGCAGGGCGAAAAATCGTCGTGTTGAAGTGGTTTTTTCCGATGAAAAAGGTCTTTTAGGCGCGAAACGCTAAAATTAATTTCCAATAAGCCCGTTGGTTTAAAGCCTTCGGGCTTTTTTGTGCGCAGAAAAGTCTCAGCTTTGGCTGTTATACCCTAGAATATTTTTTTACACTGTCCCACATCACTATTGTTTAAACAAACTGTCCCAGTACAGTTCTATACTGTTACGGTAGGCATCCGTCTTAAAAGCCATATAAAAATAAGTTGTCAGTGAAATCGAGGGCCGTCTCGTGACCAATCTTTTGCTTTATCAGCGTATCGCTCAGCAGTTGGCTGAGGATATTCGTCGGGGCGTTTATCAGCCCGGCGAGCGGGTTCCCTCTGTCCGCAAAATGAGCTCGCAGCTTAACGTCAGTCACGCGACTGTATTACAGGCCTACGCTAACCTTGAAGACCAAGGGCTAATCCGTGCACGGCCGCAGTCTGGTTATTACGTGCACCAGACACCGGCGCTGACCGCCCCAACCCCGGACATCGCGCGGGTTGAGCGTCCTGGGTTGGTGACGCGCAGTAGTATTATTCAGCAAGTATTGGTCGAGTCCCGCCGCGAAGGCGTTTTCCCGCTCGGTGCTGCAACACCCCACGTTGATTATCTTCCCGTGCGCGCCTTGCACCAGCAAATTGCCAAAGTGACGCGCTTTCAAAGCCCGCGGGCATTCAGTTACATGTTCAGCCCTGGGTTTGAGCCATTGCGGCGGCAGGTTGCCATTCGCATGCGCGACGCTGGCGTGGTGGTGGACCCGTCTGAAGTCGTTATCACGCACGGTTGTGTCGATGCGCTGCAGATGTCCCTGCGGGTGTTGACCCGCCCTGGGGATTTGATTGCGGCTGAATCGCCCACGTACTACGGCTTGCTCCAATTGGCCGATCTTTTAGGCCTGAAAGTCATTGAGATCCCCAGTGACCCGGCTATTGGTATCAGTCTGGAGGCCTTGCAGTTGGCCGCCAACCAGTGGTCGATCAAGGCGTTGGTGATGACTTCTCGGCTGAGTAATCCGCTGGGCGGAACCGTGCCGGAAGAACGGCAAAAACACTTGCTGCGCTTGGCCTCTGATTTCGATATTCAAATCGTTGAAGACGATATTTACGGCGAATTGATGTTTGAGCTTGGGCGAACCAAAGCACTAAAAGCCTTCGATCGGCTCGGGCACGTTATTTATTGCTCGAGCTTTTCCAAGACGTTGTCACCTGGCGTGCGTATTGGCTGGGTGATTGCTGGTAAGTATCAGGCAGAAATTCAACGCCTTCAGACGTTTAGCACGCATTCGGCATGCAGTGTCACGCAAATGGGTGTGGCCGCTTATCTGGAAAATGGCGGTTATGACCGTCACCTAAGGTTCATTCGTCTGGAATATCGAAAAAACCTTAGCGCGTTTCAGTTGGCTGTTCAGCAATACTTCCCGGAAGGCACCCAAATGAGTCGTCCGACGGGAGGGTTTATTTTATGGGTAAGTTTGCCGGGTCGGGTAAATACCCAGGAGCTGCATGTTCGCGCGCTGGAGCAGGGGATTAGCATCGCCCCTGGGCTTATTTTCAGCAATACAGAACAGTTCAATCACTGCATTAGGCTCAACTGCGGCGTGCCATGGAACCGTGAAGCGGAGCGCGCATTGATGACCTTAGGTATGCTCGCCAAGCAACTATGCCAAGAGGCCGTTCAAGCGTATTAAGCTGCGTTTATCGGAGTGTTGGGTCTGGGCAGGCGTTTTTTCGATACCAGATGAGTCTGGCAGCTTGTCATGGGCCGGCCAACGAGCGAGCATGTGGCTTTCTGCCCTCGTGTTGCTCTTCGTCTCTATGAATAACTATTTTCGTTGTGCTGGGTTTCTGTTGATCGCGCTGTTAAGTGCGTGTGATGGCGACAAGCCGCCGGTACCAGCCCCTGCACCTACACCTACGCCTAAAGTTGCAGCTGAGAGCGGTCCGGTCGAAACAAAAACCGTGGCCTTGCCCGCAGTAAATACAACTACGCCTGCCGCAGATGCCGCCGCGCCGTTTACCAGCGAGGCGCCGACAGCACCATTTAAACAGATGGAGCGGGAGCCGGTGCATGTGCTGGCGCCGAATGTTGCTGTCGTGCCGGTCGTGGCTGCTCAAAGTCAGCCTTCGTCCACGAAGAAGCTAGTGACGGGTAAAGCGAGCGTCAGCGCCGCACCTGGAAAATCCAAGGCCGAAGCTGCCACCAATAGGTCCCGGGCCCCAATCGCCAGTAAAACCAAGCCTGCCAGTGAGGTGGTGCAGCAGACCCGACTCACCAAGCCGACCCTGGACTTGTCGCTGCCAAGCGAAGTGGTTGATCTGATGCAGCCCCCAGGGAAGGTCGCACCCATCACCAATAAGGCCGTTCTACCGTCAATGTTCGGCGAAAAGAAGTCGACCAAGGATACGCCGTTTCAGCTCAATGGCCGTCTGCTGAGTAATGAACTGCAGCTACAACGGCGCGATGAAGATCGTCGATCTGTCGAGGGTGCAGCGCTGGATTTCGAGTTCAAGCAATAGCCCGCGCGTCTCGTCTGCGAACGGTCTGATTTCAAACGACCGTTTTAGCGGGTACTATCACCTCGATTCACCCACTGCTTTCCTTCACGAGAATATTGGTCATGGACTGTCGTCCGAAGTGTGGTGCGTGCTGCATCGCGCCCTCCATCAGTTCGCCCATTCCCGGCATGCCAAACGGCAAGGCTGCTGGAGAGCGTTGTCTGCACCTTTCTGTCGAGTTTTCGTGTGATATTTTCGGCAGGCCCGAGCGGCCAGCGGTGTGCGGCTCTTTTTCGGCGGATGTGGACGTGTGCGGCAGCAGTCAGGCGGACGCGATTCGGCTGATTGGTTGGTGGGAGCAAGCAACAGCCGTGGCATAGATATAGATACAGTTCGTGCAATGTCGACGTTGGGTGATAGCTGATTTTACTGCAAACCGGTTTACCAGAACTTTGCCAATAAGGAATATAACAATGGGTTCGCTGCATCGGATAGCTGTTGGAATGGGTTTGACCGTATTGATGGCAGGTGCCGCTCATGCCGATAATTGGCAGGTTGCCAAGGACGACGCAGGTATCAAAGTGTCGTTGAGCGAGGTGGCTGGCTCGCAGTACAAGGCCTATCGGGGAGTGACCACGATCAAAGCGAGCGTCAGTCAATTGCGCAAACTACAGGAAGACGTCGTGGGGGCTTGCGCTTGGATTCATGAGTGCAAAACGCAGAAGGTGCTCAAGTTAGAGGGGGACAAAGTGTGGACATACACCCAGTTTAATACCCCTTGGCCCGTTACTCCGCGTGATTCAGTGCTGATGGTGACCACTGAGGAGGGCGCCGACGGCAGCCTGACCCGCAAGCTCGAAGGGCAGCCTACCTACATCCCGAGCGTAGATGGTTTTGTACGTGTTGCGCAGGTTGAAGGATTCTGGAAATTTGTACCCAAGGGTGCAGGCCAAACAGAAGTGACCTACCAGGTTCACACCGAGCCAGGCGGCAGCGTGCCTTCATGGCTGGCTAACAAGTTTGTCGTTGATGCGCCGTTCAACACGCTTAAAGCGTTGAAGGAGAGGGCGGAGAAGTAAGGCGTTCAATGCCGTCCGGATGGGCGGATTAACGCTTTTTTGAACGCTATAAAAAAGGGCTGCCAATGGCAGCCCTTTTTATGCGCAGAGTTTAACCTCGGCGACTATTTGCAGTGCTTACTTACGGTCTTCGAGCGGGACGATGTCGCGTGCCACATAACCCGTGTAAAGCTGGCGAGGACGGCCAATCTTGTACGGGCTCGAAAGCATTTCTTTCCAGTGCGAGATCCAGCCGACAGTCCGCGCCAGAGCGAAGATTACGGTGAACATGCTGGTCGGAATGCCAATAGCCTTGAGGATGATGCCCGAATAGAAATCGACGTTCGGGTACAGCGAGCGCTCGATGAAGTACGGGTCGGTCAGGGCGATCTCTTCGAGACGCATGGCCAGTTCCAGTTGCGGATCATTTTTGATTCCTAGCTCTCTCAGTACTTCGTCACAGGTCTGCTTCATCACGGTTGCGCGCGGGTCGCGGTTTTTATAAACGCGATGACCGAAGCCCATCAGTTTGAACGGATCGTTTTTGTCTTTCGCCTTGGCGATGAATTTATCGATGTTCGACACATCGCCAATTTCATCCAGCATGGACAATACGGCCTCGTTCGCGCCGCCGTGTGCCGGACCCCAAAGGGCGGCGATGCCTGCAGCGATGCAGGCAAACGGGTTGGCACCCGAGGAGCCTGCCATGCGCACGGTGGACGTTGACGCGTTCTGCTCGTGATCGGCATGCAGGATAAAGATTTTATCCATGGCCTTGGCCAGCACGGGGCTGATCGGTTTGATCTCGCACGGCGTGTTGAACATCATGTGCAGGAAGTTTTCGGCGTAGTTCAGGTCGTTACGTGGGTACATCATGGGTTGGCCCATGGAGTACTTGTAAACCATCGCGGCCAGGGTAGGCATCTTGGCAACCAGGCGAATCGCAGAAATTTCGCGATGCTGCGGGTTATTGATGTCCAGAGAGTCGTGATAGAACGCCGACAAGGCGCCAACCACGCCGCACATCACCGCCATCGGGTGAGCGTCGCGACGGAAGCCGTTGAAGAATGTCTTCAACTGTTCGTGCACCATCGTGTGGTTCTTCACGGTGATAACGAATTGGGCTTTTTGCTCGGTAGTCGGCAGTTCGCCGTTGAGCAGCAGGTAACAGGTTTCCAGGTAGTCCGATTGCTCGGCCAGCTGTTCGATCGGATAGCCGCGGTGCAGCAAGATGCCGTTGTCACCGTCGATATACGTGATCTTCGATTCGCACGAAGCGGTCGACATGAAACCAGGGTCAAATGTGAAGCGGCCGGTGGCGGTCAGACCGCGGACGTCGATTACATCGGGACCAACGGTGCCGGTCAGAATTGGCAGCTCGACGGGGGCTGCGCCCTCGATGATCAACTGCGCTTTTTTGTCAGCCATGTGGCCTCCTATTTATGCTTCAAATCATCAGACAGACCCCCCACGCAGGGCCCGCACCACTATAGTGAGATAAATTCTAAAGTCAATTTGCCAAAAGTCTTGTCATAGAAGGCTCTTAGGGCGGCTTTTCCTCGAATTTCCCTGCCGTTTACGCCTTTTGTTTCAAGGGCGCAATTGCCTATTAGGGGGGCTGTCTGCGCGTTGTCATTAGTTGCCTAACTGTCTATACTCGGCGTCCGACCGCCAGGGGCTTTTGGCCCTGTTTCACGGGGGTCGTCACTCCCTGGGTGGTGGGTACCTGACCAGTGCACTTCCCAACAACTTTGCCCTGATTGTTAGGGGCTCTTCAATGTGAAAAAAAGCCGTGAATAGCCAACGACCTGTAAACCTCGACCTAAGGACCATCAAACTCCCAGTCACTGCTTACACGTCCATTCTTCACCGTATCTCCGGGATCATCCTGTTTATCGGCCTTGCCATCATGCTTTATGCATTAAGCAAGTCGCTCGGTTCCGAGGAAGGTTTCGGCGAAGTGAAGGCGTGTTTGACCAGTGTACTAGCCAAGCTAGTGATCTGGGGTCTCCTGTCCGCCTTGCTGTATCACTTGGTGGCCGGTATTCGCCACTTGATCATGGACATGGGCATCGGTGAATCGCTGGAAGGCGGCAAACTGGGCTCGAAAATCGTTCTCGCCGTATCTGTGGTGTTGATCGTTCTGGCAGGAGTATGGATATGGTAACCAACGTCACTAACCTGTCGCGTTCGGGCCTCTATGACTGGATGGCGCAACGCGTATCTGCGGTCGTGCTCGCGGCTTATTTCATATTCCTGATCGGATACATCGTCGCACACCCAGGCCTGGGCTTCGCCCAATGGCATGAGCTGTTCGCGAACAGCTGGATGCGTATCTTCAGTCTGCTGGCCCTTGTTGCACTGGGCGCTCACGCCTGGGTCGGCATGTGGACCATTGCGACCGACTACCTGACGCCAATGGCGCTGGGCAAGTCCGCGACTGCGGTACGTTTCCTCTTCCAGGCAGTATGCGGCGTTGCGATGTTCGCCTACTTCGTCTGGGGTGTGCAGATTCTTTGGGGTATCTGATTCATGGCTAACATTAATACGCTTTCTTTCGACGCCATCATCATTGGTGGTGGCGGTGCCGGCATGCGCGCTGCACTGCAACTGGCCCAGGGCGGTCACAAAACCGCTGTGGTCACCAAGGTTTTTCCGACCCGGTCCCACACCGTTTCTGCTCAGGGTGGCATCACTTGCGCGATCGCTTCGGCAGATCCAAACGATGACTGGCGCTGGCACATGTACGATACCGTCAAGGGCTCCGACTACATCGGTGACCAGGACGCTATCGAGTACATGTGTTCTGTAGGTCCGGAAGCCGTTTTCGAACTCGAACACATGGGTCTGCCGTTCTCCCGTACCGAACAGGGCCGCATTTACCAGCGCCCATTCGGCGGTCAGTCCAAAGACTTCGGCAAGGGTGGCCAAGCGGCACGTACTTGCGCAGCTGCCGACCGTACTGGTCACGCGCTATTGCACACCTTGTATCAAGCCAACCTGAAAGCCGGCACTGTATTCCTCAACGAATACTATGGCGTCGATCTGGTGAAGAACCAGGACGGTGCTTTTGTCGGCATCATCGCGATCTGCATCGAAACTGGTGAAACCTCTTACATTCGCGCAAATGCGACTGTATTGGCCACTGGCGGTGCTGGTCGTATCTACTCCTCGACGACCAACGCCCTGATCAATACCGGTGACGGTATCGGCATGGCACTGCGTGCAGGCGTACCGGTTCAAGATATCGAAATGTGGCAGTTCCACCCAACCGGCATCGCCGGCGCAGGTGTACTGGTCACGGAAGGCTGCCGTGGTGAAGGCGGTTACCTGATCAACAAGCACGGTGAGCGTTTCATGGAGCGCTACGCTCCTAACGCGAAAGACCTTGCTGGCCGTGACGTGGTAGCACGCTCCATGGTTAAAGAGATCATCGCCGGTAACGGCTGTGGTCCAGATGGCGACCACGTGATGCTCAAGCTCGATCACTTGGGCGAAGAAGTACTGCACAGCCGTCTGCCAGGGATCATGGAACTGTCCAAGACCTTCGCTCACGTCGATCCTGCAGTGGCTCCGATCCCGGTTGTTCCTACTTGCCACTATATGATGGGCGGCGTTGCCACCAACATTCATGGTCAAGCGATCACTCAGGACGCTGCCGGCGTGGACACTATCATTCCTGGCCTGTTCGCCGTTGGCGAAGTGGCTTGTGTATCGGTTCACGGTGCCAACCGTCTGGGCGGCAACTCGTTGCTCGACTTGGTGGTGTTCGGTCGTGCTGCCGGTATTCACCTGGAACAAAGCCTGCGTGAAGGCGTCGACTACCGTCGCGCCACTGAAACCGATATCGACTTCGCCCTCGAGCGCCTTGCTGGCTTGAATTCGCGCACTACCGGCGAAGACGTCGCTTCACTCCGTAAAGAACTGCAAAGCTGCATGCAGAACTACTTCGGCGTGTTCCGTACTGGCGAGTACATGCAGAAAGGTATTGCCCAGTTGGCAGATCTGCGTACTCGTATCGCTAACGTCAAGATCAATGATAAGAGCCAAGCGTTCAACACCGCTCGTATCGAAGCCCTTGAGTTGCAGAATCTGCTAGAAGTGGCGGAAGCCACGGCAATCGCCGCAGAAGTTCGTAAAGAGTCCCGTGGCGCTCACGCCCGTGAAGACTTTGAAGATCGCGACGACGTGAATTGGTTATGCCACACCCTGTATTTCCCGGGTGACAAGCGCGTAACGAAGCGTGCCGTGAACTTCTCGCCGAAGACTGTTCCGACTTTCGAACCCATGATCCGTACTTATTAAGGGTGGCCGATATGTTGCAAGTCAGTGTTTATCGCTACAACCCTGATCAGGACGCAGCGCCGTTCATGCAGGAATTTCAAGTCAATACCAATGGTAAAGACTTGATGGTTCTGGATGTGCTGGCACTGGTCAAAGAACAGGACGAAGGCTTCTCGTATCGTCGCTCTTGCCGTGAAGGCGTTTGCGGTTCCGACGGCATGAATATCAACGGCAAAAACGGCCTCGCGTGTATTACGCCGCTGTCTGCCGTGGTCAAGGGCAACAAGCTAGTGGTACGTCCACTGCCTGGTTTGCCAGTTATTCGTGACTTGGTCGTCGATATGAGCATCTTCTACAAGCAGTACGAGAAGGTGAAGCCATACCTGCTGAATGACACGCCGGCTCCGGCCATCGAACGTCTGCAAACACCGGAAGAACGCGAAAAGCTTGACGGTCTGTACGAGTGCATCCTGTGCGCTTGCTGCTCGACTTCTTGCCCGTCCTTCTGGTGGAACCCAGACAAGTTCCTCGGTCCAGCGGCACTGCTGCAAGCCTATCGTTTCCTGGCTGACAGCCGTGACACTCATACCCAGGAACGTCTGGCTTCGCTGGATGACCCGTTCAGCGTATTCCGCTGCCGCGGGATCATGAACTGCGTGAACGTGTGTCCGAAGGGCCTGAATCCAACCAAGGCTATCGGTCACGTTCGCAGCATGCTGCTACAAAGCGGTGTTTGATCAAGCAAGCTGTTGAATACGTACCACCTTACTATGTAGCACCGATGCACGCGTAACTGCTGTACCCGTACTAACTGCGGCGCAGGCTTCAACCGGCGCCGTAGTTTTAACCTGAGCAGTAGCTCATGAAGCTGCGGCTCTTATTTTGAAGAAATGAGACCAGCAGGGGCATCCGGGCTGGTACCCGGACTATCTGCGTGGACCTTGGTGACCTGGATTGGTTTTTTCAGGATGACTGTAGTGTCTTCGCTGGTGGTGTCCCCTTACCGAGGGTGACCAAGCATGCAAGAAAGCGTGATGCAGCGCATGTGGAACAGTGCCCACCTTTCCGGTGGTAACGCTGCCTATGTGGAAGAGCTCTACGAGCTCTACCTGCACGACCCTAACGCTGTGCCAGAAGAATGGCGCACCTACTTTCAGAAGTTGCCCGCTGACGGCAACACTGCCACCGATGTTTCGCATTCTACGATTCGCGATCATTTCGTGTTGCTGGGTAAAAACCAGCGCCGTGCTCAACCGGTATCTGCCGGAAGCATGAGCAGCGAACACGAGAAGAAGCAGGTTGAAGTGTTGCGACTGATCCAGGCGTATCGGATGCGGGGCCACCAAGGCGCCCAGCTCGATCCGTTGGGTTTGTGGCAGCGTCCGGCACCCGCCGACCTGTCAATCAATCATTACGGTCTGACCAACGCTGATCTGGATACAACGTTCCGCGCAGGTGATCTGTACATCGGCAAAGAGGAAGCGAGCCTACGCGAAATTCTCGATGCCTTGCAGCAGACATATTGCCGCACCATCGGTTCTGAATTTACGCACATCGTAGATTCTGAGCAGCGTAACTGGTTCATGCAACGACTCGAAAGCGTGCGCGGACGTCCAGCATTTTCTGCTGACATCCAAAGCCACCTGCTCGAGCGCGTCACTGCGGCCGAAGGGTTGGAAAAATATCTGGGTACCAAATACCCGGGCACCAAGCGTTTCGGTCTGGAAGGCGGTGAAAGCCTCATTCCAATGCTTGATGAGCTGATCCAGCGTTCCGGTTCGTACGGCACCAAGGAAATCGTGATCGGCATGGCCCACCGTGGCCGCCTTAACGTTTTGGTTAACACCTTCGGCAAAAATCCGCGCGACTTGTTCGACGAGTTCGAAGGCAAGAAGAAGGTTTTGCTGGGTTCCGGTGACGTGAAATATCACCAGGGCTTCTCGTCCAACGTGATGACCGCCGGTGGCGAAGTTCACTTGGCGATGGCGTTCAACCCGTCTCACCTAGAGATCGTTTCTCCTGTGGTGGAAGGGTCTGTACGTGCACGTCAGGATCGTCGCAACGATCCAACCGGTGAAAAGGTTCTGCCAATTTCCATCCACGGCGATGCTGCATTTGCAGGTCAAGGCGTGGTGTTGGAAACCTTCCAGATGTCGCAGACTCGCGGCTTCAAGACGGGCGGTACGATCCACATCGTCATCAACAACCAGGTTGGCTTCACCATCAGCAACCCGGAAGATGCGCGTTCCACCGAGTACGCAACCGACGTTGCCAAGATGATTCAGGCGCCGATTCTCCATGTAAATGGCGATGACCCTGAAGCTGTCGTGTTCGTGACCCAGTTGGCCATCGATTACCGCATGCAGTTCAAGCGTGACATCGTGATCGATTTGGTTTGCTACCGCCGTCGCGGTCACAACGAAGCGGACGAACCAAGCGGTACTCAGCCGTTGATGTACCAGCAAATCGCCAAACAGCGCACCACGCGTGAGCTGTACGCCGAACGCCTGACCAAGGCCGGCATTGTCGATGAAGCGCGCGTGCAAGCAAAAATCGATGACTATCGCAACGCGCTGGATGCTGGTCTGCACGTAGTGAAAAGTCTTGTTAAAGAGCCGAACAAAGAGTTGTTCGTCGATTGGCGTCCTTATCTGGGCCATGCCTGGACCGCGCGTCACGACACCCGTTTCGACTTGAAAACCCTGCAAGAACTGTCTGCGAAAATGATGGAGCTGCCAGAAGGCTTCGTGGTTCAGCGTCAGGTGTCTAAGATTTACGAAGACCGCCAAAAGATGCAAGCCGGTGGCCTGCCGATCAACTGGGGTTACGCTGAAATCATGGCGTACGCGACTTTGGCTTTTGAAGGTCACCCGGTTCGTATCACTGGCCAGGACGTCGGACGCGGGACGTTCTCGCACCGTCATGCGGCGTTGCACAACCAGAAAGACGGCGCTACCTATATTCCACTGCAGCACTTGTACAAAGGTCAGCCGCGTTTCGACCTGTACGACTCCCTGCTGTCGGAAGAAGCGGTATTGGCATTCGAGTATGGTTATTCGACCACCGAGCCTAACGCACTGGTTATCTGGGAAGCTCAGTTCGGCGATTTCGCCAACGGTGCTCAAGTGGTTATCGACCAGTTCATCACCAGCGGTGAGCACAAGTGGGGCCGTCTGTGCGGTCTGACCATGTTGCTGCCTCATGGTTATGAAGGTCAGGGTCCGGAGCACTCGTCTGCGCGTCTGGAGCGTTACCTGCAATTGTGTGCCGAGCACAACATTCAGGTTTGTGTACCGACCACACCTGCTCAGATCTACCACCTGTTGCGTCGTCAGGTCATCCGTCCGCTGCGCAAGCCGCTGATTGTGCTGACACCGAAGTCGCTGCTGCGTCACAAACTGGCTGTTTCGACTCTGGAAGATCTGGCCGAAGGCTCGTTCCAGACCGTTATCCCGGAAGTGGATGCACAAGATCCGGCCAACGTTGGTCGCCTCGTACTGTGTAGCGGCAAGGTCTACTACGACCTCCTGGAAAAACGCCGTGCCGAAGGTCGTGATGACATCGCCATCGTGCGTCTTGAGCAGCTGTACCCGTTCCCGGAAGACGACTTGATCGAAGTCCTGGGCCCGTACAAAAACCTCAAGCACATTGTCTGGTGTCAGGAAGAGCCGATGAACCAGGGCGCCTGGTACGGCAGCCAGCATCACATGCGTCGCATCATCAGCGGTCACAACAAGGCATTGGTCCTTGAGTACGCTGGTCGTGACGCGTCTGCGGCACCGGCTTGTGGTTACGCATCGATGCATGCTGAACAGCAAGAAAAACTGCTGAAAGATGCATTCACCGTTTAACGCCTTCGTGCATCAGAAACCGAATTTAAGGAACCACAGATAATGGCTATCGAAATCAAAGCCCCCACTTTCCCGGAATCGGTTGCCGACGGTACCGTTGCAACCTGGCACAAAAAACCAGGCGACGCCGTCAAGCGTGACGATCTGATCGTCGACATCGAAACCGACAAAGTGGTGCTTGAAGTTTTGGCTACTGCTGACGGCGTTTTGGGCTCCATCGTTAAAAACGAAGGCGACACCGTTCTTTCCGATGAGCTGTTGGGTACTTTGGAGCCTGTAGGCGCTGCCGTTGCTGCAGCTCCAGCTCCAGCCGCCGCACCTGCTCAGGCTGCTTCGGCTCCTGCTGCCGCGCCAGCCGCTGGCGACGAAGATGCAATCGCTGCACCTGCTGCGCGCAAGCTGGCTGAAGAAAACGCCATCAACCTGGCCAACGTTAAAGGCACAGGTAAAGACGGTCGCATCACCAAGGAAGACGTGGTTGCTGCTGTAGATGCGAAGAAGTCCGCTCCTGCTCCTGCTGCTCCAGCACCGGTCAAGGCTGCTGCTGCCGCACCTGTTTTCGCTGCCGGTGATCGCGTTGAAAAACGTGTTCCGATGACCCGCCTGCGTGCCAAGGTTGCCGAGCGTCTGGTTGAAGCTCAGTCGAACATGGCGATGCTGACCACGTTCAACGAAGTCAACATGAAGCCAATCATGGAGCTGCGTTCGAAGTACAAGGACCTGTTCGAGAAGTCGCATAACGGCGTACGCCTGGGCTTCATGTCGTTCTTCGTGAAAGCGGCCACCGAAGCGTTGAAACGCTACCCAGCGGTCAATGCTTCCATCGACGGTACCGACATCGTTTACCACGGCTACTCTGACGTCGGCGTTGCCGTGTCGAGTGATCGCGGTCTGGTGGTTCCGGTTCTGCGTAACGCTGAGCTGATGACTTTGGCTGAAATCGAAGGCGGTATCGCTGCTTTCGGCAAAAAAGCCAAAGACGGCAAGCTGACCATGGATGACATGACCGGCGGTTCGTTCACCATCTCCAACGGTGGTACCTTCGGTTCACTGCTGTCGACGCCAATCGTTAACCCGCCACAAGCGGCTATCTTGGGTATGCACAAAATCCAGGAGCGTCCAATGGCAGTTAAGGGTGAAGTCGTAATCTTGCCAATGATGTACCTGGCACTCTCGTACGATCACCGTTTGATCGACGGCAAAGAAGCAGTGACCTTCCTGGTTACCATCAAGGACCTGCTGGAAGATCCAGCACGTCTGCTGCTGGATATCTAACGGGAATAGCTACAAGTCTCTAGCGTCAAGCTGCAAGTAAAAGCAGCCTGCGTTGTGACTTGTAGCGCGGACACCTAAATGAACAGGTCGCCAGCTCGTCTGTAATTTATCGCAGATTAGCTTGCGGCTTGTAGCTTGAAAGCTTGCAGCTAAAGAGGAAATCTTTTTATGTCCCAGAAATTTGACGTAGTAGTGATTGGCGCGGGCCCTGGTGGCTATGTTGCTGCTATCAAGGCTGCGCAACTTGGTCTTAAGACTGCTTGCATCGAGAAGTATCAGGACAAAGAGGGCAAATTGGCTCTTGGTGGTACGTGCCTGAACGTCGGTTGCATTCCCTCCAAGGCGCTGCTGGACAGCTCCTGGAAATTCTACGAAGCCAAAAACGGCTTCAAAATCCATGGTATTTCGACGTCTGACGTCACCATGGACGTAGCTGCAATGATCGGCCGCAAAGCCACCATCGTAAAAGGCCTGACCGGCGGCGTAGCCAGCCTGTTCAAAGCTAACGGTGTGACTTCCCTGCAAGGCCACGGCAAGTTGCTGGCCGGCAAGAAAGTTGAATTGACCAAGCCTGATGGCACGGTTGAAGTGATCGAAGCGGACCACGTGATTCTGGCCTCTGGCTCTCGCCCGATCGACATTCCACCGGCTCCGGTCGATAACAACGTGATCGTCGACTCCACTGGCGCTCTTGAATTTCAGCAAGTTCCAAAACGCCTCGGCGTTATCGGCGCTGGCGTAATTGGCTTGGAATTGGGTTCGGTCTGGGCGCGTCTTGGCTCGCAGGTTACGGTTCTTGAAGCCCTGGAAAAATTCATTCCAGCCGCTGATGAAGCCGTTTCCAAAGAAGCGCTGAAGACCTTCACCAAGCAAGGTCTGGACATCAAGCTCGGCGCACGCGTGACCGGCTCCAAGGTCAACGGCGAAGAAGTCGTTGTGACCTACACCGATTCGACCGGCGAGCAGACTATTACGTTTGACCGTTTGATCGTTTCCGTGGGCCGTCGTCCAGTGACCACCGAACTGTTGGCTTCCGACAGTGGTGTGAACCTCGACGAACGTGGTTTCATCTTCGTTAACGATCAGTGCGAAACCAGCGTTCCAGGCGTTTATGCCATCGGTGACGTGGTCCGTGGTCTGATGCTGGCACACAAAGCCTCGGAAGAGGGCATCATGGTCGTCGAGCGCATCAAGGGTCACAAGACCCAGATGAACTATGACCTGATTCCATCGGTTATTTATACTCACCCGGAAATCGCATGGGTAGGTAAAACCGAGCAAACCTTGAAGGCTGAAGGCGTTGAAGTTAATGTCGGCGTCTTCCCGTTCGCTGCCAGTGGCCGTGCCATGGCTGCCAACGACACCGGTGGTTTCGTCAAAGTTATCGCTGATGCCAAGACTGACCGCGTTTTGGGCGTTCACGTCATTGGTCCAGGCGCTGCCGAGCTGGTACAGCAAGGCGCAATCGGTATGGAATTCGGCACCAGTGCCGAAGATATCGGGATGATGGTTTTCTCTCACCCGACCCTGTCCGAAGCTTTACATGAAGCCGCATTGGCTGTGAATGGCCACGCCATCCACATCCAGAACAAGAAAAAACGTTAAAAAGAAACCACGGCGGCCTGCCCGTCGTGGGTCTTGCGAGCAAGACTCACCGCGGAATGTCCGCCGGACCAGACCTCGCGGGCGAATTCAGGAACGTACAGAACTCACGTTCGGCACATTCCTGAGGTCACCTGGAGTCAGTCACAGGTGGTGCGTCACTTTAATAAGTGCAGCACCGAATGCGCAGTACTAACGAAGACGGTAATAAGCATGAATCTCCACGAGTATCAGGGTAAGCAGCTGTTCGCTGAATACGGCCTGCCAGTATCTAAAGGCTACGCAGTAGACACCCCGGAAGCTGCAGCAGAAGCTTGCGACAAAATTGGCGGGACCGAATGGGTCGTCAAAGCCCAGGTTCACGCTGGTGGCCGCGGCAAAGCGGGCGGCGTTAAGCTGGTTCGCAGCAAAGAAGACGCAGCAGCTTTCGCTCAGCAGTGGCTGGGCAAGCGTCTTGTGACTTACCAGACCGATGCCAATGGTCAGCCAGTCACCAAGATCCTGGTTGAATCCTGCACCGACATCGCCAAAGAGCTGTACCTGGGCGCTGTAGTGGATCGTTCGAGCCGTCGTATCGTGTTCATGGCTTCCACTGAAGGTGGCGTGGACATTGAGAAGATCGCTCACGACACTCCTGAAAAGATCCTCAAAGCCACGATCGATCCTTTGGTTGGCGCTCAGCCATTCCAGGGTCGCGAGTTGGCTTTCCAGTTGGGTCTGGAAGGCAAGCAAGTGACTCAGTTCGCGAAAATCTTCGTCGGCCTGGCAAAACTGTTCAAGGATCACGATCTGGCTCTGCTGGAAGTGAACCCGTTGGTCATCAAAGCTGACGGCGATCTGCACTGCCTTGATGCCAAGCTGAACATCGACGCTAACGCGATGTACCGTCAGCCTAAGCTGAAAACGTTCCACGATCCGTCGCAAGACGATCCGCGTGAAGCGCACGCTGCCAAGTTCGAACTGAACTACGTAGCGCTGGAAGGCAACATCGGTTGCATGGTCAACGGTGCTGGCCTGGCCATGGGTACCATGGACATCGTCAATCTGCATGGCGGTAAACCAGCCAACTTCCTCGACGTAGGCGGCGGTGCTACCAAAGAACGCGTTACTGAAGCGTTCAAAATCATTCTGTCCGACACCAACGTCGCTGCAGTATTGGTTAACATCTTCGGCGGCATCGTTCGTTGCGACATGATTGCCGAAGGCATCATCGGTGCAGTGAAAGAAGTTGGCGTTAAAATCCCGGTTGTTGTTCGCCTTGAAGGTAACAACGCTGAACTGGGCGCTAAAGTACTGGCAGAAAGCGGCTTGAACATCATCGCTGCTACCAGCCTGACCGACGCTGCTCAACAAGTTGTCAAAGCTGCGGAGGGCAAATAATGAGCGTCCTGATCAATAAAGACACCAAAGTTATCTGCCAGGGTATTACCGGTTCGCAAGGTAGTTTCCACACCCAGCAAGCCATTGAGTACGGCACCAAGATGGTCGGTGGCGTAACTCCGGGCAAAGGCGGCACCGAACACCTGGGCCTGCCAGTGTTCAACACCGTGAAAGAAGCTGTAGCTCAGACTGGCGCCACCGCCAGCGTGATCTACGTTCCAGCTCCTTTCTGCAAGGATTCCATCCTTGAAGCGGCGTTCGGCGGCATCAAGCTGATCGTATGTATCACTGAAGGCATTCCTACCCTGGACATGCTGGATGCCAAGGTCAAGTGCGACGAACTGGGCGTGATTCTGATTGGGCCTAACTGCCCAGGCGTTATCACTCCGGGCGAATGCAAGATCGGCATCATGCCTGGTCACATTCACTTGCCAGGCAAAGTCGGTATCGTGTCGCGTTCCGGCACCCTGACTTACGAAGCTGTTAAGCAGACTACTGACGCCGGTTTCGGTCAGTCGACCTGTGTTGGCATCGGCGGTGACCCGATCCCAGGCTCGAACTTCATCGATATCCTGAAATTGTTCCAGGAAGACCCTAAGACTGAAGCGATCGTGATGATCGGTGAAATCGGCGGTTCGGCTGAAGAAGAAGCGGCTGCCTACATCAAGGCACACGTGACCAAGCCGGTTGTTTCCTACATCGCTGGTGTGACTGCCCCTGCGGGCAAGCGCATGGGCCATGCTGGCGCAATCATCTCCGGCGGCAAAGGTACTGCAGACGAGAAATTCGCTGCACTGGAAGACGCTGGCGTGAAAACCGTGCGTTCTCTGGCAGACATCGGCAAGGCCTTGGCTGAGCTGACCGGTTGGGCTGTCAAGTAAGCTTTGCTTAACTGACACAGCAACCAGCAAAGGCCACCTTCGGGTGGCCTTTGTGCGTCTGGGGTTTGGTCACAGAGATTGCCGGTCCCCCATAGGAATATCATAAATGCGACACCCTCTGTCGTTAATGGGACGAATCGCCCCTTAATAGTGCGCTCTACGCGCTAATTCGTTAGGCTACCCGCCATTTTGTGTCGCCCGATTCAGCAATGTGGTGTTCCCCGCAATGAAAGTGTTGAAAGGTCAGGACATCCTGGCACTTGGTTTTATGACGTTTGCCCTGTTTGTCGGGGCTGGCAATATCATCTTCCCACCTATTGTAGGGCTTCAGGCCGGGCCACACGTCTGGCTTGCGGCGCTGGGTTTTTTGATCACAGCGGTGGGGCTTCCTGTCGTCACAGTCGTTGCGCTGGCTAAGGTCGGTGGTGCGATGGATGCGTTGAGTAGCCCGATTGGCAAAGTCGCGGGGGGAATACTGGCTGCGGTGTGTTATCTGGCCGTGGGGCCGTTGTTCGCCACGCCACGTACGGCCAGCGTGTCGTTCGAAGTCGGACTTGCTCCCCTGACGGGAGACAGCCCGTTGGCATTGTTTCTGTACAGCCTGGTGTATTTCATCGTGGTGTTTTGGGTGTCGCTGTATCCGGGGCGGTTGCTCGATACCGTCGGCCGCTTTCTCGCGCCGTTGAAGATCCTCGCACTCGCAGTGTTAGGCATCGCCGCATTTGCCTTGCCTGCCGGGGACATTGGCGTTGCTGAGCCCGCTTACGTCGCCGCACCGTTCTCCCAGGGCTTTATCAATGGCTACCTGACCATGGACACCTTGGGCGCACTGGTATTCGGGATTGTCATCGTTAATGCCATTCGCTCACGCGGAGTCACCTCGCCACAGCTGATAACACGCTACGCAATTATTGCTGGACTGATTGCCGGGGTAGGGCTGGCGCTGGTCTACATCAGCCTATTTCGATTGGGTTCGGGCAGTCACGCCATCGCAGCGGGGGCGGGCAACGGGGCAGTGGTGCTGCATGCGTATGTGCAACACACCTTTGGGTCATTGGGCAGCGGCTTTTTAGCGGTGCTGATCTCGCTGGCGTGTCTGGTCACCGCAGTCGGCCTGACGTGCGCCTGTGCGGAGTACTTCAGCCAAGTAGTGCCGCTTTCCTATAAAACCTTGGTGTTGCTGTTGGCGGTCTTTTCATTGCTGGTATCGAACCTGGGGCTTACCAAGCTGATTGCTTTCTCGGTCCCAATACTGACAGCCATCTATCCGCCATGCATCGTGCTGGTGGCGCTGAGCTTCTGCAAAGAGTTCTGGTATTCCCAGCGTCGGATCGTCGCACCAGTGATGCTGATATCCTTGCTCTTCGGGATTATCGATGCGCTCAAGGTCGCTGGACTGGCCCACTGGTTGCCGAACCGTCTGGCTAATCTGCCGCTGAGTGAGCAAGGCTTGGCATGGCTGGTGCCAACATTGATCACGCTGGCTGGTGCATTCATTTGTGACCGTCTGATAGGCAAGCGCCAAGAGGCATTGGCCTAAAACGAATAAAGCCCGCGGCAGGCGGGCTTTATTGCACTGAGAGCGACTCAGCTTATTTGGTCGTGGTGGGCGCCGGCGCCTGCGAGTTGGCTTCTTTAGCGCGCGCTTGAGCGGCTTCGGCATTTTTCTGCGCGGCCTCTTGGCTTTCTTTGGCGGCGTCGTTGACTTTGTCTTGGGCCTTGCTCATGGAGTCCTGGGATTCTTGAGCTGCTTTGTTGGCTTCTTGCTGTTTGTTCTCGCTGGATTTATCGCAAGCGGCCAGACCAAGGGTGGCAGAAAGCATCAGGGCAAAGGCTAAAGATTTACGCATGGGGTGTTTCTCCTTATTAGTCATATCTACTGACCTTTCGAGCGTGCTCCAGTAGGTTAAGTTCAACATTTCCTATAGATATCTGCGGGTTGCCGTGTCAGCGGCTTTAGCCTGCGGTTATGGTGGGGCACTGCTGGCGAACCTGTTTAAAAAATGAAGAATCTTCGACCAAACGCGTTAAGCCCTTGAAATCTCTGACCCAGCCCCCACTTTGATGACATCCCGCCGCGAACTAAGCGGCCCGTGCCATCTGATTGGAGTTTGACGACCATGAGTGTGGAAACTCAAAAGGAAACCCTGGGCTTCCAGACCGAGGTAAAGCAGCTGCTGCACCTCATGATCCATTCGCTGTATTCCAACAAGGAAATTTTCCTTCGCGAATTGATCTCGAACGCCTCTGACGCTGTTGATAAATTACGCTTCGAAGCCTTGTCCAAACCGGACCTGCTCGAAGGCGGCGCTGAGCTGAAAATCCGTGTGAGTTTCGACAAGGACGCGAAAACCGTCACGCTCGAAGACAACGGCATTGGCATGAGCCGTGAAGACGCGATCACCCACTTGGGCACCATCGCCAAGTCGGGCACTGCGGACTTCATGAAGAACCTGTCGGGCGATCAGAAAAAAGATTCGCACCTCATCGGCCAGTTCGGTGTGGGCTTCTACTCGGCATTCATTGTTGCCGATAAAGTTGAAGTGTTCAGCCGTCGTGCAGGCTTGCCTGCCAGCGAAGGCGTGCATTGGTCCTCAAAAGGCGAGGGCGATTTTGAAATCGCTACCGTTGATAAGGCTGATCGCGGTACGCGTATCGTCCTGCACCTGAAAAGCGCTGAAGATGAATTTGCCGACGGTTACCGTCTGCGCAACATCATCAAAAAGTATTCTGACCACATCGCTTTGCCGATCGAGCTACCGAAAGAGCAGGCTGCTGCCGAAGGTGAAGCCGCGCCTGAGCTGGAGTGGGAAACCGTTAACCGCGCCAGTGCACTCTGGACCCGTCCACGCACCGAGGTGAAGGACGAGGAATACCAAGAGTTCTACAAGCACATTGCGCATGATTTCGAAAATCCGCTGAGCTGGAGCCACAACAAGGTTGAAGGCAAGCTGGAATACAGTTCGTTGCTCTATGTGCCCGCTCGCGCACCGTTCGATCTGTACCAGCGCGAAGCTCCACGCGGCCTGAAGCTGTATGTGCAGCGCGTGTTCGTGATGGACCAGGCTGAGTCATTCCTGCCGCTGTACTTGCGCTTCATCAAGGGCGTGGTCGACTCCAATGACCTGTCGTTGAACGTGTCGCGCGAGATTCTGCAGAAAGACCCGATCATCGATTCGATGAAATCGGCACTGACCAAGCGCGTATTGGACATGTTGGAAAAACTGGCGAAGAACGAGCCTGATCAATACAAAGGCTTCTGGAAAAACTTCGGTCAGGTCATGAAAGAAGGCCCGGCAGAAGATTTCGCCAACAAGGAAAAAATCGCGGGCTTGCTGCGTTTCGCATCGACCCACGAAGACGGCGGCGAACAAGTTGTCGCGCTGACCGAGTACCTGGCTCGCGCCAAAGAAGGTCAGGACAAGATCTATTACCTGACCGGCGAAACCTATGCCCAGGTTAAAAACAGCCCGCACCTGGAAGTCTTCCGTAAGAAAGGCATCGAAGTGCTGTTGTTGACCGACCGTATCGATGAATGGCTGATGAGCTACCTCAGCGACTTCGACGGTAAAGGTTTTGTCGACGTAGCACGTGGCGATCTGGACTTGGGCAAACTTGACTCCGAAGAGGACAAGAAGGCTCAGGAAGAAGTCGCCAAAGATAAGGAAGGGTTGATCGAGCGCCTGAAGGTCGCGCTGGGCGATGCTGTCAGCGAAGTACGGGTTTCACATCGTCTGACCGACTCGCCGGCGATTCTGGCCATCGGCGAGCAAGACCTGGGTCTGCAAATGCGTCAGATCCTTGAAGCCAGTGGCCAGAAGGTTCCTGACTCCAAGCCGATCTTTGAATTCAACCCGGCTCACCCGTTGATCGCCAAGCTTGATGCGGAGCAAAGTGAAGAGCGGTTTGGTGACCTGTCGCACATCTTGTTTGACCAAGCAGCTTTGGCTGCGGGCGATAGCCTGAAAGACCCGGCGGCTTACGTGCGCCGGCTGAACAAGTTGTTGGTAGAGTTGTCGGTTTAAATAACCAGCGAAAGACCCGCTTCGGCGGGTTTTTTTATTGTTTTTTTTCGAGGGCAACACATGAGCAACGTAACCGTTCGATCCGTGGTTTACCAAATTGATGGTCAGTCGTACGAAAGCCGTCTGGCGTTCGACTCCAGCGATGCCTCGTCACGTCCGGGCTTGGTAATGGCGCCGAATTGGATGGGTATCAGCGAAGACGCTGAGAAGATCGCGCAGTCGGTGGCCGAACAAGGTTACGTGGTGATATTGGCTGACTTGTTCGGCCAAGCGGTTCGCCCGCAAAACGCTGACGAGGCGGCTGCCGCCATGATGCCGTTGAAGAATGATCGGGGATTGACGCGCAAGCGCATGCAAGCGGCTCTCGATGCGCTTAAGTCGCAAACTGATGCGCCGGTGGACACCCGCAAATTAGCGACCTTCGGTTTCTGCTTCGGTGGCTGCTGCTCGTTGGAACTGGCTCGCAGCGGCGCTGACTTGAAAGCTACCGTCTCGTTCCACGGTTCTCTGGATACACCGAACCCGGCCGATGCGAAAAACATCAAAGGCTCGGTATTGGTCCTGCACGGTGCTGCCGATCCTTTTGTTCCGAAAGAACAGTTACCTGCGTTCGAAGACGAAATGAACGCTGCTGGCGTGGACTGGCAATTGCTGAGCTATGGCGGTGCGGTGCACTCGTTCACCGACATCCACGCCAACAATCCGGGCAAGCAGATGTACGACGCCAAAACCTCAAAGCGTGCGTTTGCTTCAATGCACAATTTGTTGGATGAAGTGTTCAAGGGCTGATAGCCCACAGAAAACTCTGATTTCCCTGTGGGACCGAATTCATTCGGGAATGCCGCAATGCGGTCTAACAGACAGACCTCGCTGCATATTTCCCGAATGAATTCGGTCCCACA